>JBFWSI010000175.1:0-7475 GCA_050248455.1 Gammaproteobacteria bacterium
CCAGACGAACTTGCGTCGGTCCATCCGCGCGCGGCGGGTGGACGGCACGAACAGCGTGGTGGCCGGATGCTCGAGGATCGCGAGACCCTCGATCACGTTGCCCGGCTGCAGGCCTTCCATGTCGTAGATCGCCGCGTCCTGCCACTTGCCGTCGCGATAGACGGGGCGGGTGCCCTTGCAGGCGGCGGGCGGAGGCGTCGGCCCCTGCGTCTCGAACAGCGGAAACTCGGGCTTGCGCGTCTCGATCGAGGCGACCAGCGCCACCTGTAGGATCGCGTAGCCCGCCTTGGGGTACTTGGCCGCCTTGGCGAAGATCTTGGTGTAGCGGTCCTCGAACAGGTCCAGCAGGTGATCGACGTCCGCCGCGGTGCCCTGCCAGTCGCGATCGAAGGGCACTTCCACTTCATCGAGCTGCCCGCCGTAGCGCACGAAGGCGATGCGCCGATACTCGACCCTGGCGAGGTCCATGCCTTCGCTCTCGAAGCTCGAGCGCGCCTCTCCTTCCAGGTTCTCCCACAGCGCGGTGAGCCCCTGCGCCACCGCTTCCTTGGTCGCGCGATCGGCAGCGTGGGCGAGCGCGAACAGGCTCGAGCGCGTGTAGCGGTGCGAGTAGTCCGTAGTGGTGCAGCCGAAGGCGGAGAACGCGGCGGCGAACGGGAAGGTCACCACGCCCTTGAAGGGCTGGCCCTCCGACACGCCGGCCAGCACCAGCGGCCCCGCGCCGCCGTAGCCCATGATCACGTAGTCGGCGAAATCCCCGCCGCGCACGTGCAGCGCGCGCTTGGTCGCCTCCTGGGCCTGCTGCAGCCAGAGCTTGAGGATGCCGTCCGCGGCGTCGTGCACGTCGAGGCCGATCTTCGACGCAATCTCGCTCGCCAGGCGCTCGCGCGCCTTCGGGATGTCGAGCTTGACCTTGCCGCCGAGGAAGTTGTCCTTGTTCAGGTAGCCGTTGACGGCGAGGCAGTCGGTCACCGTCGGCTGCAGGTTGCCGCGATCGAAGCACACGGGCCCGGGATTCGCGCCCGCGCCCTCCGGACCCATCATGATGCGGTTGGTGATCGGATCGACCGACAGGTAGAGCCCGGCGCCGCCGCGGATGGAATCGAGCTCGATGCTCGGCAGCGCGAGGCGGAAGCGCGCGATCTCGGGCTCGTTGTTGAGGTTGAAGGTGCCGTTGGTGATGAGGCCGAAGTCGTAGCTGGTGCCGCCCATGTCGACCGCGAGCACGTTCTTCTCGCCGAGGATGCGCGCGATGTAGTGCGCGCCCAGCATGCCGCCGATCGGCCCGGAGATCAGCGTTTCGTGCAGGCGCGGATGGCGGATGTTGGCGAGCCCGCCGTAGGACAGCATCGTCGTCAGCTGCTTGCGGAAACCGAGCTGCCTGGCAGTGTCCTCGACGCTGTGCAGCTGCCTGCGCACGGGATCGGCGGCATAGGCCTCGATCGTCGTCGCGTTGACGCGCTGGTTCTCGCGGATCACGGGCCGCACGTGCGAGGACAGGTAGATCGGCAGCTGCCTGCCCTGCGCCGTCATTTCCTCGCGGCAGATCGCCGCCATCCGCTCCTCGTTGTGAGGATTGGTATAGGAATGCAGGAAGCAGATCGCGACGCCTTCGATGTCCTGGGCCAGCAGCTCGCGCGCCGCGCGCCTGGCGTCCGCCTCGTAGAGCGGAATGGCGATGTCGCCGAACATGTCGGTGCGCTCGGAGACGCCGCGCACCCGCCGGCGCGGAATCAGCGGCTGGTTGTGCACGTGGGTCGCGGAATGCAGGCGATCGGCATGCGTATAGCCCGACCACACCTGGCGTCCCTGTTCCATCAGCAGGATGTCTTCGAAGCCTTTCGAGGTGACGAGGCCGATGCGTTTGCCGGTGCGCGTCAGCAGCGTGTTCAACATCGTGGTGCCGGAGTAGACCGCCACCTCGAACTGGGCGAATGCGCTGCGCTCGTCGAGCTGCCACTGATGGAACGCATCGCGTGAAGATTCGGCGAAGCCTTCGGCCTCGTCCCATGGCGTGGTGGGCGCCTTGCCGATGACGAAGTTTCCTTCGCTGTCGACGACGAAGGTGTCGGTCATGGTGCCACCGGCATCCATCGCCATCGCAAGTACCTGGCGTGACATGCAACCTCCCCGGGCGGCTCCGCGAGGCTCGCGGCTGGCTGGTGCGTACTGTACGCCCGGGATCGCGCCGCACGGAACGGCCCATACGTGGAATTTTGCATTGCTGGTCTGCAGCAAGAGTGCCCTGCGCCGACTCTTTCGGCAGCGACCGACCGGAGTCGACGAAGTCCGCCTGACCAAGGTCAAGGCACGAAGGCCCGGGCTGCGCGTTGATGCACCGACGTCGCCGCGCGCCGGGTCGGGGCCTTCGCGTAGCGGCGAGCCCGGCGGTCGGTGCGCCGAGCACCTGCCGCGACGGAGCGGAAAACCGAAAGAGGCTTGCGTGCCCGGCAGTCGGGCGCAGTACGGAGGGCCTGCCGATGAGAATCCTGGATCGTTACGAGCTGCCGCAGGTCGAGCGTTCGGGCTTCGACGCCGATTTGAGCGCCGAGGAGCGCGCGATGGTCGAGACGGTGCATCGCTACGCGCGCGACGTGCTGCGTCCCATGGGCCGCGCCCTCGATCGCATGAGCGCCGCCGACGTCATCGCATCGTCCTCGCCGCTGTGGGACGTGTACGGGGAATACGCCAAGCTCGGCCTCGACTTCGCGATGCTCGACGAGCTGGAGCCGGCCGCGGCCGCGCGCCTGGAGTGCCTGATCGTCGAAGAGCTGGCGTGGGGCGACGCCGGCCTCGCACTCTCGCTGGGCGTCGCCGGCTTTCCGCTGCAGGTCGCGCAGGCGACGGGCAAGGAAGAATTGATCGCACTGGCGCGCGGCCGGATCGGCTGCTGGCCCGTGACCCAACCGGACCTGGGCAGCGACATGGTCGACGCCCATGGCACGGAGCGCCATCCCGGCACGACGCAGCGCAGCGGCAACGTGGTCGCGCGCTTCGGCGCCACGGAGATCACGATCCGGGGCCAGACCTCGGCCTGGGTCTCCAACGGCAGCATCGCCGAGGTCGCGGTGCTGTGCTGCCCCGCCGACTACGGCGCGGGCGTGCTGCGGCCGGACGGCACGCGCCACCAGTGCGTGGTGATGGTGCCGCTGGACCTGGCCGGCGTGTCGCGCGGCAAACCCCTGGAAAAGCTCGGCCAGATCAGCTTGCCGCAGGGCGAGATCTTCTTCGACGAGGTGCGCGTGCCGCGCCGCTACGCAGTCTGCGAAGGCGAGGCCGGCATTCCCGGCTTCCTGTCGATCCTCAGCGTGGCCGGCGTCTTCATGTCTCAGGTCTTCACCGGGCTCGCGCGTGCGGCATTCGAGCACGCGCTTGCCTATGCCCATGAACGCCGGCAGGGCGGCGCGACGCTGATCGAGCACCAGCTGGTGCGCTATCGCCTCGGCGAGATGTACAAGAAGATCGAGGCGGCGCGCGCGATGACGCGGCGTGCAGCGCACTACCTGCGCGCCGCGCCGGCACCGCACCCGACGGTGTCGTCCACCGCCAAGGCCTACGTCACGCAGGTGGGCCTCGAGGTCGCCAACGAGGCGCTGCAGTTGTTCGGCGGCAACGGCCTCACCCGGGAGTACCCGCTGGAAAAACTGGTGCGTGACGCCCGCTCGTCCCTGATCGAAGATGGCGAGAACTATCTGCTGACCCTGCGTCTCGGCAGCGTGCTGTCGGAGCTCTATCGCCGGGACTGGACGCGGGCCTGAGGCGGACAGCCGGGCGCCACTGGCGTCCACAGTCGTCGCGCCGTTCACCGCTGATGCATCACCGAGGGGAATGAACCATGGATTACGGCTTCGCCTTCCTGTCCACCGTCGACATCGCCGACGAGGTCGCGCTCGCCGAGCGCGAAGGTTTCACCCACGCCTGGCTGTACGACAGCCAGATGATTTGCGCCGATCCCTACCAGTGCCTCGCGCTCTGCGCGCAGAAGACCGCGCGCATCAAGCTCGGCACCAACGTGACGAACCCGGCCTCGCGCATCGCGCCCGTCACGGCCAACAGCTTCGCGACGCTGAACCTGCTCGCGCCGGGGCGAGTCATCATGGGCATCGGCACCGGCAACACGGCGCGCCGCACGCTCGGCATGCCGGCCGCGACGCTCGCCCAGCTGCGCGAGCACGTCGAAGTCTGTCGTGGCCTGCTGGCGGGCCAAACCGTGCCCTACCAGGAAGGGGATCGGCGGCGGATGATCCGTTTCCTGAATCCCGAAGGCGGCTGGGTCAACCTCGCCGATCCCATTCCGATCTTCGTCGCGGCGAGCGGCCCGAAGGCGCTGGAGCTCGCCGGCGAGATCGCCGACGGCGTGATCCTGTTCGGCGCGGTCGGCGACAGCCTGCTCGAATACACCTTGTCCCACGTGCGGCGCGGCGCCGAGCGCGCGGGGCGCAAGCTGTCCGATCTCTACATCATGCTGTCGACCGCCTGTCACGTCGCGGGCCCCGGCGAGGATCTGGCGAGCCTGCAGCAGGCGGTCGGGCCCTATGTCGTGTCCCAGTGCAACATCTTCGCGCTGTCGGCACGCGATCCCGCCGAGCTGCCGGCCGACGTGCGCGAGGAGATCATGGGCTTCAAGACCGCGTTCCGGACCCCCGATGCGCCGATCGAAACGCGCCACCTCGAGCTCTACAGCGGTTACGTCAACGATTTCAAGGCCGAGCACGCCGCGCTCGTCACGCGGCGCATGATCGACGCGACGACGCTGACCGGCACCGCCGCGCAGATCAAGGCGCGGATCGCGCGGCTGGCGGCGGCGGGCGTGAACCAGATCGCGATCCACGGCGGCTCGCGCGATCGCCTCGCCGACACCATCCGACGCTTCGCGGCCGCCGTGATCCGCTGAGTGCGGCCGTGATGGGTGAAGCTCTGCGCCTGCGGAGCTTCCTCAGCCGGCGTGCGTCAACGCGCGCAGCGCGTCGACGTCGTGCACGACGATGTTCGAGCCCTCGGAATTCACCAGGCCGCGGTCGCGCAGCTGGGCGAGGATGCGCGAGAAGGTTTCCGGCTGGATCGACAGGCGCGAGGCGATCACGAGCTTCGGTGTGCCGAGCCGGATGTCGCGCACCTTGGCCCCACCCTCCGGCAACTGCGACAGCAGGTAGGAAGCGAGGCGGTGGGTCGCATTGTGCAGCGTCAGCTCGTCGATCTGCAGGACGAGCTCGCGCAGCCGCGCGCTCATCACCGCCATGACGCGGAAGCAGGCCTCCGGCGAGGCGCTGAGCAGCTGCTTGATCAGCTCGCCGGGGAAGCCCAGCACCACGCTCTCGTCGATCGCTTCGGCCGACACCGGGTAGCCCGGTGCGTCCATGAACAGCGCCGCCTCGGCGAAGGTCTGGCCGGGCCGCACCACCGAGATCACCTTCTCGTCGCCGTCGAAGGAATTGCGCGTCAGCTTGATCTGGCCGTAGCGCAGGTAATAGAAGTGCGCGGCGGGCTCGCCGGCGCGGAACAGGGCGCGCCCGCGCGGCAGCTCGATCAGCGCCGTGTGCTGCACGACCTTGGCGAGCGACTTGGAATCGAAACCCGCAAACAGGACGAGCTGACGCAGCTCGTCTTCGCTGACCGCTCTGGGAAGCATCGATGGACCGTCTTGGCTGGGTGGCTTGGCCATAGTGTAGACGCGAACATCAACCGATGGGCGGGCTCACGAGATGTGCCGGGACGAAGGCATCGGAGTAGCAGTAGCGCTCGTCGAGACCGTGCGCGAGCAGTTCGGGCAGGGCCGTTTCGACCATCCCCACCGAGCCGCAGGCGTAGAGCTCGAAACCGGCGAGCGCCGGGAAATCGGCCAGCATCGCCTGGTGGACGAGGCCGCGCCGGCCGGGCCAGGGATCGTCCTCGGCGAGATCGGACAGCACCGGGACGAAGTGGAAGTTCGGGTGCTCGGCCTGCCAGGCTTCGGCGAGCGCCGCTGCGTAGAGATCTTCGCGGCGGCGCACGCCCCAGTACAGCCACATCGGCCGTTGCAGGCGGCGGCGGAAGGCGTCCTCGACGATGCTCTTGATCGGCGCGAAGCCGGTCGCGCCGGCGATGAAGATGATCGGGCGCTCGCCGTCCCGCAGCGTGAAGCGGCCGTAGGGCCCGGAGAATTCGAGCACGTCGCCGACCGCGAGCCGTTCGAACACGTAGGACGTGAACCGTCCGCCCGGGACGCGGCGCACGTGCAGCTCGATGGGCGCATCGAGGCCCGGCGGATTGGCAAAGGAATAGGCGCGCGTCGCGCCGTCCTCGAGCAGGATGTTGATGTACTGCCCGGCCTCGAACGGAAGTCCGTCGCCGGGCGGCAGCGTCAGCACCACGCGCATGACGTCGGGCGCGAGCCGCTCCAGCGCCGTGACTTCGGCGCGATGTCGGCGCGGCGCCGCTGCGTCGGGCACCAGCCCTTCGACCTCGATTTCGACGTCCTCGGCGGCGGTGGCGCAGCACATCAGGGTCTGGCCCCGGGCGCGCATCGCGTCCGTCAGCGCCGCGCGCTGGTAAGCGCCGTGATCGACCGTGCCGTTCAGCACCGCGCAGACACAGACGCCGCAGCCGCCGGCACGGCAGTCGAACGGCAGCGCGAGGCCCGCGCGCAGGCCGGCCTCGAGCAGGGTTTCGCCGCGCCGCGCCGGCACCGTGACCGCGCCGGGATGCACGGTCAGCCGCCAGCCCGCATCCTTGTCGCCGCGGCGCGGCGGCAGCCACGGGGCGAGCGCGAGCAGCAGCGTCACGCCGCCGACCAGCGCCCACACGCCGGCCAGCGGCCAGCGATAGACCAGCGGATAGAGGCCGAGCAGGAACCAGTCCAGGCTCAGCACTTCGGGTACGACGGCGAGCTGCGCCGGTCCGCCCTGGCTGTCGACGGGCAGCACCAGCGCCAGCGCGATCAACAGCAGCGGCACGCCGATCGCCGTCGCGCGCGGCGGCATCGTGCTCGCCTTCGGCACGCGCTGCACGTGCACCCACAGCAGCAGCAAGGTCACCAGCGGCACGCCGATGTGGATGAACACCAGCAGCGAGAACAGCCGATCGCTGACGTTGTGGTCGTAGACGAAGTTGCGGATCAGGGTGCCGCGGAACAGCGGCAGCCAGTCCAGCCATTCGAAGCTCGCCTGGGTGACGAACTGCGCCAGCCGATCCCAGGGCAGCATGTAGCCGATGGCGCCGGCGATGTACACGAGCCACAGCAGCACGATGCCCGTGACCCACGAGAACCAGCGGAAGCCGCGCAGGCGATCGAAGGCCCAGTGACGCGCCATGTGCAGCAGCATCGCCACGACCATCGCGTCGGAGGCATAGCGGTGCACGCTGCGCAGGATGCCGCCGAGGTAGCGCTGATCGTGCGTCAGGCCGGCGACCGAGTGATAGGCGCCGCTGACGCTGGTGTCGAAGAACGCGTAGAGATACAGGCCGGTGCCGGCCACCAGCCAGAACAGGTAGAAGGC
>JBFWSI010000176.1:0-7453 GCA_050248455.1 Gammaproteobacteria bacterium
TACACCGAGCGCTTCGCCCTGCAGGTAGGCAAGCTGTGTCGGAGCATGACCAATAAGGCGGTAGCCGAGTTGGAGCGGCTGCACGGCAGCACGGTCAAGGACTTGTCCAAGTTGTACATGGCCGAGCAGGTGCGTCGCGCTGGGATGCCGGCGCCACGAGCCATCGGCATTGACGAGGTCGCGGTCCACAAAGGGCATGACTACCGCGTGGTGGTCAGCGACCTGGCGCGTGGCCGACCGATCTGGTTCGGCGGCAGCGGCCGCACCGAGGCAGACATCGACGAGTTCTTCGCCGATTTGGGGCCAATCAAGAGCGCGCGCATCGAACTGGCGGTGATGGACATGTGGCGGCCGTTCCGCAACTCGGTGGGTAAGAACGCGCCTAACGCCAGTATTGTGTTCGACAAGTTCCACATCATGCGCCACTTGTCCGATGCGCTCGATCAAGTGCGAAGGGGCGAATACAACCGCCTGCAAGGCAAAGATCGAAGCTACATCAAGGGCCAGCGCTACACTCTGCTGAGCAACCGCGAGAACCTCACCCTGGACGGACGCAAGGCGCTCAAGAAGCTGTTGGCGGCCAACAAGCGCCTGAACACGGCTTACCTGCTCAAAGAGTCCTTCGGCCAGCTGTGGAGCTACCGCACAGAGCGCGGGGCCCGGGTGTTCTTCGAGCGCTGGAAGCAGAGCTTGCGTTGGCAACGGTTGGAGCCATACCAGAAGTTCGTGCGAATGGTCGAGCGGCACTGGGACGGCATCGCTGCCTACTGCCATCCTGACAACAAGGTCAGCCTCGGCCTGGTGGAAGGGCTGAACAACAAGATCCGGGTCATCCAGCGCAGCGCCTATGGCTACCGCGACGAGCAGTATCTGAAGCTCAAGATCATCGCCAGCTTCTTGCCAGCGCTACCCGAAACTGCCCGGTTGGACCCACACTGACTCGCGATGACCCATTTTCATAAAGTAAATCTGTCACCTTCCTCCGTTGGGGCAGTTGACGCAGGTGTCGGGGCCGGCGGTAAGTGGCACGTATGCGTATGACGACGCGCACCGCCTCGCGCAAGTCAGCGATAGCCGAGGCAATCAAAGCCTCACGTATGCGTGGAGCCCGGGCGGGTTGCTGGACGGGGTACAAGGGCCGCAGGGCGAGCGGACGGACTATCTGTACGATCCGGTGGGCCGCCTGCGTCAGGTCTCGGCCCCCAATAGTCAGTTGGTCGGTTATCAATACGATGCCGGCGGGCAGGTGACGGAGGCGAGCCTGCCGGGCGGGGTGAAGACGCGCTACGGCTACTTCAAGGACAACGCGCTAAAGACCTTGAAGACCACGCGCAGCACGACGACCTTGCTCGACGTCCTGTACACGCAAGACATGCTCGGCCGGCGCGCGACTCTGACGGAGAGCCTGAGCGGCCTGTCGAACCGCACGCTCACCTTCGGCTACGACGCGCTGTCGCGGGTGACCAGCGTGGCGCAGAGCGACGAGGCGACGCAGAGCGTCACCTACGACCCGTTCGGCAATCGGCGAACGTTCAACGACGGGACGACCACTCGTTTCTACGAGCACGATGCCGCACATCAATTGGACAAGGTGCGCACGGGCAGCCTCGGCGGCACGGTGGAGCTCGACTTCTCGTACGACGTCAACGGCAACACGACAACGCGCGACGCGAGCGGCACGGCGAACGACTGGACTTATGTTTACGACGCCCAGGACCAGCTTACGCAGGCGAGCAAGTCCGGCACCACCGAGAGCTACCTCTACGACGACCAGGGCCGTCGTATCGCGAAGACGACCAACGGCACCAGGACCGATTATCTCTACGACGGGTTGGCGATTTACCTCGAAATCAACGGCAACTGGTCTTCCCCGACGGCGCGGCTGACGCACGGCCCCGGACTCGACACGCCGCTGGTCAGAGCGACCGCGAGCCAGCGGCAGGTCTATATGGGAACCGATGATCCGAGAGGTGAATCCTCGAAAATCCCGGGTTCCGCGCTACGCGCTGCAACCGGGCTACGAAACGTGTCCGCCGCTCAGACGCGCCGAATGGCGCGCTCCAGCGATGAGCGCGCTTCGTTCGCGAGGGAGCGAAAATCGGACGAGATGCGGGGCTCGTCGGCGACGCGTTCCCAGAACGATCGAGCTAGATCGGCTGCTGCCTGCCAGTCGTCACGCTGCGCCGGCGTCGGCATCACCAGCTCGTAATGACGCTCTATGACTTCACCGCTGCCGGCGGGCCGGAAAGCCATCGGCAGCATGTCGTAGAGCGGCAGGAGCGGCAGCGGCCGGACGTCGCGCAGTTGCAGGGCGACGTTCGCGAGATGCATGTCGCTGTTGGCGATCAGTGCGCCGAACCAGCCATAGAGCCGCAGGCGGCGCGCGTCGTCGGCATCGAGCCAGCCGTCGGCTTCGAGCTCGAGCGCGAAGCGCCACCAGTCGATGCGGCCGTGGCCGTAATGGGCCAAGTCCAGTGCGTAGAGCGATACCATTCCCAGGCGGCCATGCGCGGATGTGCGATCGAAACGCGTCGATTGCAGGAAGACGCGATCATCCGCTTCGAGCAGCTCGCTGGCCGCCGCGGGCACGCCGGACTCACGCAGGACCACGCCCGCCAGATGTTCGCAGACGAGCAGATCCGCCCAGCGCTGCGCGCCGGGCGTCGTCCTGCGTTCGCTGAATTTCACGATGACGGGGACGACGTCGTCGCCATCTGCCAGGTTCAGCGCGAACTTCGGCTGCTCGCCGCCGGCCGACGATCCGAAGATTTCTCCATGCAGCGCCGCCTCCGCGAGCTTCGGATATTGCCGGTCGCGGTCGGCGATGCGAAGCGCATGAGTCGGTTTGAGCACCTCTTGCAACGCGTGCTGCAGTGATGATTCGCCGATGACGAGATCACCGGGTGCGTCGCCGCCGTGGCGGAGCAGGGCGAGGAGCACGTCATCGAGCTTCCAAAGGAGTACGTCGGGATTCGCGCCGATCTCCGCCGCGATGCGCCGACCGAATGCTCGCCCGAGAAATCCTTGGGGGCGCTGATCGTCCAGGAACCAGGGCAGACCGGGAAACAAGCCAGTGACGAAGTCACCGTGCAAGAACGCGGGGCGTGAAGCAGAGGACGCGAAGTACACCCCCTCGCGATGCAAGGCATGCAGCTCGCCGAGCAGCTCGGCGGTGCCCTGGGCAGTGATTCGATACAGCGGCCAATGGCTGCCGGCCCTGCCGATCTCGCGCGCCAGCGCATAGCGGGTGGCGCGTGCTCTACCGATGCGCACGATGCGCGAACCGGCCTCTGCCAGGAGGCGCGATACCGTGGGCTGGCTCACATCGAGCTCGCGTGCGATTTCGGCGGCCGACAGCAGGCCATCGCGCGCCAGCGCGGCTTGGAGACGGGGCCAGCGTGTGGCGTCCATCTCCATATGGAATAGATTTATGAATAGATTGTCAATATAAACTTCGGAGAATAATTTTTCAAATTATTGATTTTATTCATAAATAGAAGATACTGCCGAAGTAAAGTGCTGTTAGCAAGAATAGATATAAAACCAGAGAACCACTCTCCGAGCAGAGGGCCAAGCATTGCCGCCGCCGGCGGTGGCGCTAATCGTCAGCGTGCACTCGGTCGCGAAGCGCGGCAGGTAGTGCGTGCCGTTCGAGCGGATTCATCTCTGAAAAATAAATCCGTCCCATTTTCTGCGCGGCGCTCGACCGCGCGCAGGAAGAAGCCTCACCCCATCCGCTTCGCCACTTCGCTCAGCATGACCTCGGTCGCACCGCCGCCGATGGCTTGCACGCGGGCGTCGCGTGACATGCGCTCGATCGCGGTTTCGCGGATGTAGCCCATGCCGCCGTGGAACTGGACGCAGTCGTACAGCACTTCGTTGACCAGCGTGCCGCACAGCGCCTTGAGCATCGACACTTCCTTCACCGTCTCGTGGCCATGCGCCACTTTCCAGGCCGTGAGATAGAGCATCGCGCGCGCGGCTTCGACCTGCGAGGCGCGCATCGCGAGGCGCTCGCGTATCGAGCCCAAACTCCACAGCGGATGACCGAAGGCCTGGCGCTGGCGCACCCAGTCCAAGGTCAGCTCGATGGCCTTGGAAGCTTCTCCCAAAGCCTGGGCGCCCAGCACCAGCCGCTCGTTCTGCAGGTTCCTCGCCAGCGCATAGAAGCCCCGGTCGCGCTCACCGAGGAGATTCTCGGCGGGGATCCGGCACTCGTCGAAGCTCAGCTCGGCAGTGTCGCTGGACAGCCAGCCGGTCTTCTTCAACGGACGCGCGACGCTGAAACCCGGCGTGCCCTTCTCGACGATGAACATCGACATCTGGTGATTGCGGCCCGCGCCGCCGGTCTTGGCGGCCACGAAGTAAAGGTCGCCGTGCACGCCGTTGGTAATGAACATCTTCGAGCCGTCGAGCACCCAGTGATCGCCGTCGCGCCTGGCCGTCGTGCGCATGCCGGCGAGATCGGATCCCGCATGCGCCTCCGTCATCGCGACCGCGGCGATCCGGCGCCCGGCGATGAGGTCGGGCATGTACTTGGTGAGCTGCGCCTTGCTGCCCGAGTGATGCAGATGCGGGCTGGCCATGTCGGTATGGACCAGGACCGTGATCGCAAAGCCCCCGTAGGTGCTGCGTCCGAGCTCCTCCGCGAGCACGACGGTCGCCAGCGCATCGAGCTCGCTGCCGCCGTACTCGCCGGCATAGCGGATGCCCAGCAGGCCGAGCTCACCGAGCTCGCGGAGGATCTCGCGCGGCACGAAGCCGCTTTCTTCCCACTGGTCGGCGTGGGGAATGACGCGCTCGTTCACGAAGCGTTGCACCGTCGCGCGCAGCTGTACGTGCTCTTCGCGAAAGAAAGGATCTGCGCGGGAGCTGCCCGCGGGCTGCACGATCTCGCTCATCTGTATTCTCTTGGCTACCGTTGGATAGGAAGGTGTTTTCGCCTAAGGGTTTATCAACGCAGAGGGCTGCGGCTCGAAGATGAGCAGCTCGGCGCCCTTGTCGACCGTCGCGCCTTCCTCGACCTCGACGGATGCCACGCTGGCATCGAAAGGCGCCACCAGCGTGTGAAACAGCTTCATCGCCTCCAGCACGAGCACGGGCTCGCCGGCTTGCACTTGCTGGCCGACTTGCACCAGCACCTGGTTCACCAGGCCGGGCAGCTCGGCGATCAATCGATTTCCGCTCTGCTCGACGCGGGAGGAGGGCGGCGGATGCAGCACGTCGGGCAGGATCCGATAGCTCGCGTGCACGCCGTCCGACCAGACTGTTACAGCGTCTGCGTGCAGTCGGACGTGGAATTCGCGCTGCGCGACTTCGAGCAGCGCAGACGCTCCCTCGATCTGCACGACGCTCGCGGACAGCGTCTGTCCGCACGACGTCACGCGCAGCTGCTGCGCGGACAGCCATTCGACCCGGGCGGCCTGCGACGCTTCATTGCCGGCGAGGAGGTGCACGCTAGTCGAGGCCAGGAGGCCCGCCGGCGCGCTCAGGCGAAAGCCGATCAGCGTCGTCAGCGGGGTATCGTTCGCGCAACGTCGCTGCGTGACGGCGGCCCAGGCCGCGGCGGCGGCCGCCGCCAGCGACCGCACGAGCGCATCGGGCACCGAATAGCCGTCGGGAAAGAGCTCGGCCAGGAAGCGCGTCGTGAGCACTTCCCGGAATGCGGGACGCGCCAGCAGATCGACGAGCAGGGCCTGGTTCGTTCGAATGCCTTCGATCCGCAGCTGACGCAGGCCGCCCGCCAGGCGCATCAGCGCGGTGCCCCGGGTCGCGCCATGGCCGATCACTTTGGCCAGCATCGAGTCATAGTGCGGCGTGATCTCGCTGCGGGCATCGATGCCGCTGTCGACACGCACGCCGGCGAGCTCGGGCTCTCGATAGATCTGCACTCCGCCGAAGGAGGCACGATAGCCTTCTTCGGGAACTTCGGCGTTCACGCGGGCTTCGATCGCCCATCCGCGCCGATGCACCTCGGCCTGGGTGAACGCCAGCTTCTCGCCACTAGCCACGCGAATCTGCTGTTCGACCAGATCGATCCCGGTCGTCAGCTCGGTCACCGGATGCTCGACCTGCAGCCGCGTGTTCATCTCGAGGAAGTACGGTTCGTCGCCGCGATCGGCATCGAGGACGAATTCCACGGTGCCGGCCGAGTCGTAGCCGATGCGCCGGCCCAGCGCGACGGCGGCTTCGAACAGGCGCGCGCGGATCGCGTCCGAGAGGTGCGCGGCAGGCGCTTCCTCGATGAGCTTCTGGTAGTGACGCTGGATCGAGCATTCGCGCTCGTACAGGTGCACGAGATTGCCGTGCCTGTCTCCGAGCAACTGCACCTCGACGTGGCGCGGACGCAGGATGCAGCGCTCGAGCAGCACCTCGTCGTCGCCGAAGGCGGCCATCGCCTCGGCCCGCGCCTCGCGCAGACGCTCGCGCAGCTGCGTCCGATCGTCGACGCGCTTCATGCCCTTGCCGCCGCCGCCCGCGCTGGCCTTGATCAGCAGCGGAAATCCGATCGCCAAGGCTTCCTCGTAAAGACGCTCGGCGCGCTGATCCTCGCCGTCATAGCCCGGAATGCAGGCGACATCGACTTCGCGTGCGAGCCCTTTGCTCTCGATCTTCGATCCCATGCGCGCGATCGCGTCGCGGTGCGGCCCGACGAACACGAGACCTGCCGACGCACAGGCGTCGATCAGATCGAGCTTCTCGGACAGGAAGCCATAGCCCGGATGGATCGCCTCGGCGCCCGTTTGCATGGCGGCCCGCAGGATGGCGCGCACGTCGAGATAGGACTCGCGCGCCGACGCGGGACCGATCCGCACCCGCTCGTCGGCGTCGCGGACGTGACGCGCATCGGCGTCCGCGTCCGAGTAGACCGCCACCGTCTGGATGCCCAGCCGCCGGCAGCTGCGGATGATGCGGCAGGCGATTTCGCCGCGATTGGCGATCAACAGCTTCGAGAACATCGGCTCACATCCGGTACACGGGGCTCTGGCCTGCGAAGCGTGGCGTGCTGAGATCCGCGAGCTGCAGGCAGATGCCGAGGACGTCGCGCGTCTGCGCCGGCTCGATGATGCCGTCGTCCCACAGGCGGGCCGTCGCGTAGTACGGATCGCTCTGCATCTCGAACTGCGCCTTGGTCTGGGCTTCGAGCGCAGCGAGCGCGGCGGCGTCGGCTTCCCCCTTCAGCGAAGCACGTCGCAGCTCGGTGAGCACCGTGCTCGCGACCTCCGGGCTCATCGTCGCGACGCGGCTATTGGGCCAGGAGAAGAGGAAGCGCGGCCCGAAGCCGCGCCCGCACATGCCGTAGTTGCCGGCGCCATAGCTGCCGCCGATGAGCACGGTGAAGCGCGGCACCCGGGCAGTCGCCACCGCATAGACCAGCTTCGCCGAATGCTTGGCGATGCCGCCGCGCTCGGCGTCGGTGCCGACCATGAAGCCCGTGATGTTCTGCAGGAAC
>JBFWSI010000177.1:0-7390 GCA_050248455.1 Gammaproteobacteria bacterium
GTGCTGTTCTGGTGCTTCAGCCACTCCGATCCCGAGCACCGCGTACCGGCCAACGTCACCTTCAAGAGCCAGCTCGCATTGCTGAAGGATCCGCGCGTGCTGAAGTACTGCCAGTACTACAGCATCGTCTTCGGCGGCTACGTCGCGCTGTCGCTGTGGATGGTGCAGTACTACGTCGGCGAGTTCGAGCTCGACATCCGCGCCGCCGCGCTGCTCGCAGCCTGCTTCTCGCTGCCCGGCGGCGTGTTGCGCGCGATCGGCGGCTGGCTGTCCGATCGCCACGGCGCGCACAGCGTCACCTGGTGGGTGATGTGGGTGAGCTGGATATGCCTGTTCCTGCTGAGCTATCCGCAGACCGATCTGAGCATCCAGACGGTGGACGGGCCGTTCACGCTGCACATCGGCCTCAACGTCTACGCCTTCACCGCGCTGATGTTCGTGCTCGGCATCGCGTGGGCCTTCGGCAAGGCCAGCGTCTTCAAGTACATCAGCGACGACTATCCCGACAACATCGGCGCCGTCAGCGGCATCGTCGGCCTCGCCGGCGGCCTCGGCGGTTTCGTGCTGCCGATCATGTTCGGCGTATTGATGGACTTCACGGGCATCCGCTCGAGCGCCTTCATGCTGATGTACGGCGTCGTGTGGGTCTCGCTGATCTGGATGTACTGGACCGAAGTGCGTCGCACGGAGGTCATCGGCCCGCGCTCCTCGGCGCTCGCGTCGTGAGCCTGTAACAAAGGGACAGCCATGGACACCGTCACCGTCACGCCCGGCGCACGCGCGACCACCAGCGGCACCGACATCGCCGACTGGCGCCCCGAGGACCCCGCGTTCTGGGAGAGCACCGGCAAGCGCATCGCCTACCGCAACCTGATCATCTCCGTGCCGGCCCTGCTGTGCGGCTTCGCCGTGTGGGGCATGTGGGGCATCATCACGGTGCAGATGCTGAACCTCGGCTTTCCGTTCAGCGAAGCCGAGCTGTTCACCCTGACGGCGATCGCGGGCATCGCCGGCGCGACGATGCGCATCCCGGCGTCCTTCCTCATCCGCCTCGCGGGCGGACGCAACACCGTCTTCCTCACCACCGCGATGCTGCTCGCGCCGGCGATCGGCACCGGCATCGCGCTCCGGCATCCCGAATGGCCGCTGTGGGTGTTCCAGGTGATGGCGCTGTGGTCCGGGGTCGGCGGCGGCAACTTCGCGAGCTCGATGTCGAACATCAACACGTTCTTCCCGCGCCGGCTGCAGGGCACGGCGCTCGGCCTCAACGCCGGGCTCGGCAACTTCGGCGTCACCACGATGCAGATCGTGATCCCGATGGTGATGACGGTCGGTCTCTTCGGCAGCCTCGGCGGCGAGCCGATGACGCTGGTGAAGGACAGCGGCTGGATCTTCGGCAAGATCCCGGCCGGCACGCCGACGTGGATCCAGAACGCGGGCTTCGCATGGATCCTGTCGCTGGTGCCGCTGTCCGTCCTGTGCTTCTTCGGCATGAACAACCTGCGCACCGTCTCGCCGGCCACCGGCGGCACGATCCCGGCGTTCCTCAAGATCACCTGGCTCTACACGCTCGCCTTCGTGCCGGCCTGCCTCGGCCTCTATCTCTACCTGCCGCCGCCGACCGGCCGCGGCCTCATCAGCATGTGGGTCGCAATCCCGCTCGACGTGACGAGCGCGCTGCTCGTGATGCGCCTCACCGCCTTCGGCACGATGAAGGAGAATCTCGCCGCGCAGTTCGCGATCTTCCGCAACCGCCACACCTGGTCGATGACGGCGCTGTACATCGTGACCTTCGGCTCCTTCATCGGCTTCTCGATGGCCTTGCCGCTCGCGATGAAGGTGATCTTCGGCGTGTCGCACGTGCCGGACGCCAACGGCGTGATGCAGCACACGCAGCCGAATCCGAATGCGCCGGCCGTGCTCGCCTATGCGTGGATCGGGCCCTTCGTCGGCGCCGCCGTGCGGCCCTTCGGCGGCTGGATCTCGGACAAGATCGGCGGCTCGATCGTCACGCAGGTCGTGTCGGCCGTGATGGCGCTGGCGTCGATCGCGGTCGGCTGGGTGATGATGCAGGCCTACGGATCGGCGACGCCGGAGACCTGGTTCATGCCCTTCCTGGGGCTGTTCATCGTGCTGTTCTTCGCGAGCGGCATCGGCAACGGTTCGACCTTCCGCACGATTGGCGTGATCTTCGACCGCCAGCAGGCCGGGCCCGTGCTCGGCTGGACCTCCGCGATCGCGGCCTACGGTGCCTTCGTCGCGCCGCTGGTGATCGGCAACCAGATCAAGAGCGGCACGCCGCAGGTCGCGATGTACGGCTTCGCCGCCTTCTATGCCGCCTGCCTGCTGCTGAACTGGTGGTTCTACCTGCGCGCGGCCGCCTATGTGAAGAATCCCTGAGGACGTTCCGATGAGCCATTTTCTCGATCGCCTGACCCATTTCACGCAGCCGCGCGAGACCTTCTCGAACGGGCACGGCGTGACCACCGGCGAGGATCGCACCTGGGAGGACGCCTATCGCGCGCGCTGGGCGCACGACAAGGTCGTGCGCTCGACGCACGGCGTGAACTGCACGGGATCCTGCTCGTGGAAGATCCACGTCAAGGGTGGCATCGTCACCTGGGAGACGCAGCAGACGGACTACCCCCGCACGCGCTGGGACATGCCGAACCACGAGCCCCGGGGCTGCGCGCGCGGCGCGAGCTACAGCTGGTACCTGTACAGCGCGAACCGCGTGAAGTACCCGCTGGTGCGCGGACGGCTGCTGAAGGCCTGGCGCGAGGCACGTCTGGCCCACGATCCCGTCGCCGCGTGGGCCTCGATCGTCGAGGACGAGGCGAAGCGGCGAGACTACCAGCAGCAACGCGGCCTGGGCGGCTTCGTGCGCGCGAGCTGGGACGAGGTCAACGAGCTCGTCGCGGCGGCGAACGTCTACACGATCAAGCGCTACGGCCCCGATCGCGTGATCGGCTTCTCGCCGATCCCCGCGATGTCGATGGTCAGCTACGCCGCCGGCTCGCGCTACCTGTCGCTGATCGGCGGCGTGTGCATGAGCTTCTACGACTGGTACTGCGATCTGCCGCCGTCGAGCCCGCAGATCTGGGGCGAGCAGACCGACGTGCCGGAATCGGCCGACTGGTTCAACTCGAGCTACATCATCGCCTGGGGCAGCAACGTGCCGCAGACGCGCACGCCCGATGCGCACTTCTTCACCGAGGTGCGCTACAAGGGCGCGAAGACCGTGGCCGTCACGCCCGATTATGCCGAGATCAGCAAGCTGTGCGATCTGTGGCTGAATCCCAAGCAGGGCACCGACGCGGCGCTCGCGATGGCGATGGGCCACGTGATCCTGAAGGAGTTCTATTTCGAGCGGCGCTCCGCCTACTTCGACGACTACGCGCGGCGCTACACCGATCTGCCGCTGCTGCTGCTGCTGAAGGAGCACACGCTGCCCGACGGGCAGACGGTGCAGGTGCCGGATCGCTATCTGCGCGCCAGCGACTTCGACGGCAAGCTGGGTCAAGCCAACAATCCCGAGTGGAAAACGGTCGCGCTCGACGAGCACGACGGCCTCGTGCTGCCGAACGGCGCGATCGGCTTCCGCTGGGGGCCCGAAGGCCGGGCCGATCGGGGACTGTGGAACCTCGAGGCGAAGGAGGCGCGCGAAGGCCGCGACGTCAGGCTCAAGCTGTCGCTGCTCGAGGACGGCGCGACGGCCGACACCGCGCGCGTCGCCTTTCCGTACTTCGGCGGCATCGAGCATGCGCATTTCGAGCACAGCCCCGGCGAGGAAGTGCTCGTGCGCCGCGTGCCGGTGCGCCGCATGAGCCTGGGCAGGAACGGCGAGCAGCACGACGCGCTGGTCGCGACGGTCTTCGATCTGCAGGTCGCGCACTACGGCGTCGCGCGCGGCATCGCCGGCGAGAATTGCCCGGCGGGCTATGACGACGATCGGCCCTACACGCCGGCCTGGCAGGAGCGCATCACCGGCGTCGCGCGCGAGCGCGTGATCGCGGTCGCCCGCCAGTTCGCCGACAACGCGGACAAGACCCGCGGCAAGTCGTTGGTGATCATCGGCGCGGCGATGAACCACTGGTACCACAGCGACATGAACTACCGCGGCATCATCAACATGCTGATGATGTGCGGCTGCATCGGCCAGAGCGGCGGCGGCTGGGCGCACTACGTGGGACAGGAGAAGCTGCGGCCGCAGACGGGCTGGACGGCGCTCGCCTTCGCACTGGACTGGGTGAGGCCGCCGCGCCAGCAGAACAGCACCAGCTTCTTCTACGCCCACACCGATCAATGGCGCTACGAGAAGCTCGGCGTCGACGAAGTGCTGTCCCCGCTCGCCGACCGGACGCGCTTCGGCGGCAGCATGATCGACTACAACGTGCGCGCCGAGCGCATGGGCTGGCTGCCCAGCGCGCCGCAGCTGGAGACGAACCCGCTGCAGATCGTCGCGGACGCGGCCGCCGCGGGCCTCGATCCCAAGGACTACGCGGTGCAGAAGCTGCGCGACGGCAGCCTGCGCATGAGCTGCGAGGATCCGGACGCGCCGCGCAACTGGCCGCGCAACCTGTTCGTGTGGCGATCGAACCTGCTCGGCTCCTCGGGCAAGGGGCACGAGTACTTCCTGAAGCATCTGCTCGGCACCAGCCACGGCGTGCAGGGCCGCGATCTCGGTGCGGACGACGCGAAGCCCGAGGAAGTCGTCTGGCACGAGCAGGCGCCCGAGGGCAAGCTCGACCTGCTGGTCACGCTCGACTTCCGGCTCAGCACGACCTGCCTGTATTCCGATGTCGTGCTGCCGACCGCGACCTGGTACGAGAAGAACGATCTCAACACCAGCGACATGCACCCGTTCATCCACCCGCTGTCGACGGCGGTCGATCCGGCGTGGCAGTCGAAGAGCGACTGGGAGATCTACAAGGGCTTCGCCAAGGCGTTCAGCGAGGTCTGCATCGGCCATCTCGGCGTCGAGAAGGAGCTGGTGCTGACGCCGCTGATGCACGACACCCCCGCCGAGCTCGCCCAGCCCTTCGAGGTGCAGGAATGGAAGAAGGGCGAGTGCGATCTGATCCCCGGCCGCACGGCACCGCAGATGACGGTCGTCGAGCGCGACTATCCCGCCGTCTACAGGCGTTTCACCGCGCTCGGCCCGCTGATGGGCAAGATCGGCAATGGTGGCAAGGGCATCGCGTGGAACACGCAGGATGAGATCCGGCAACTCGCGGAGCTGAACGGCGTGGTCACCGCGGACGGGCCGACCAAGGGCATGCCGCGCATCGAGAGCGACATCGACGCCGCCGAAGTCGTGCTGATGCTCGCGCCGGAGACCAACGGCCACGTCGCGGTCAAGGCCTGGGAGGCGCTGTCGAAGGCGACGGGCCGCGATCACGTGCACCTGGCGCTCCATCGCGAGGACGAGAAGATCCGCTTCCGCGACATCCAGGCGCAGCCGCGCAAGATCATCTCGTCGCCGACCTGGTCCGGCCTCGAGTCCGAGAAGGTCTCGTACAACGCCGGCTACACCAACGTGCACGAGCTGATCCCGTGGCGCACGCTGACGGGGCGCCAGCAGTTCTACCAGGATCACCCGTGGATGCGCGCCTTCGGCGAAGGCTTCGTCAGCTACCGGCCGCCGATCGATCTGAAGGCGACCGGCGGCATCCACGGCGTGAAGTCGAACGGCAATCCCGAGATCCTGCTGAACTTCATCACGCCGCACCAGAAATGGGGCATCCACTCGACCTACAGCGACAACCTGCTGATGTTGACCTTGAACCGCGGCGGCCCCGTGGTGTGGCTGTCCGAGGACGACGCGCGGCGCGCCGGCATCGAGGACAACGACTGGATCGAGCTCTTCAACCTGAATGGCGCGATCGCGGCGCGCGCAGTCGTCAGCCAGCGTGTGAATCCCGGCATGGTGCTGATGTACCACGCGCAGGAGAAGATCGTGAACACGCCGGGCTCCGAGATCACGGGCGCCCGCGGCGGCATCCACAACTCCGTCACGCGCATCGTGCTGAAGCCGACCCACATGATCGGCGGCTATGCGCAGCTCAGCTACGGCTTCAACTACTACGGCACGATCGGCACCAACCGCGACGAGTTCGTCGTCGTGCGCAAGATGAATCGCGTCGATTGGCTCGACACGCCGGCGCCGGCCGGCGGCGACGCCTGAGGAGAGTCCCATGAAGATACGCGCTCAGGTCGGCATGGTGCTGAACCTCGACAAGTGCATCGGCTGCCACACCTGCTCCGTGACCTGCAAGAACGTGTGGACGAGCCGCCGCGGCGTCGAATATGCGTGGTTCAACAACGTCGAGACCAAGCCCGGCATCGGCTATCCGAAGGAATGGGAGAACCAGGACCGCTGGAACGGCGGCTGGGTGCGCAACGCCGACGGCTCGCTCGAGCCGCGCCAGGGCGGCAAGTGGAAGCTGCTGATGCGGATCTTCGCCAACCCCAAGCTGCCGCAGATCGACGACTACTACGAGCCCTTCACCTTCGATTACGAGCACCTGCAGTCGGCGCCCGAGATGAAGGCCGCGCCGACCGCGCGGCCGCGGAGCCTGATCACGGGCCAGCGCATGGAGAAGATCGAGTGGGGTCCGAACTGGGAGGAGATCCTCGGCGGCGAGTTCGCGAAGCGCTCGAAGGACCGCAACTTCGACGAGATCCAGAAGGAGATCTACGGCCAGTTCGAGCACACCTTCATGATGTACCTGCCGCGGCTGTGCGAGCACTGCCTGAACCCGACCTGCGTCGCGTCCTGTCCGTCCGGCTCGATCTACAAGCGCGAGGAGGACGGCATCGTCCTCATCGATCAGGACAAGTGCCGCGGCTGGCGCATGTGCGTGTCGGGCTGCCCGTACAAGAAGATCTACTACAACTGGGAGAGCGGCAAGGCCGAGAAGTGCATCTTCTGCTTCCCGCGCATCGAGGCCGGGCAGCCGACGGTGTGTGCGGAGACCTGCGTCGGCCGCATCCGCTACCTCGGCGTGCTGCTCTACGACGCCGATCGCATCGCGGACGCGGCGAGCGTGACGCAGGATCGCGCGCTGTACCAGGCGCAGCTCGATCTCTTTCTCGATCCGAACGATCCGCGCGTGATCGAGCAGGCGCGCCTCGACGGCGTGCCGGAGTCCTGGCTCGAGGCGGCGCGCAGGAGCCCGGTCTACAAGATGGCGGTCGACTGGAAGGTCGCGCTGCCGCTGCATCCCGAATATCGCACGCTGCCGATGGTGTGGTACGTGCCGCCGCTGTCGCCGATCACGGCGGCCGCGAACGCCGGCCGGCTCGGCGCGAACGGCGAGCTGCCGGACGTCGAGCAGCTGCGCATCCCGATGAAGTACCTTGCGAACCTGCTGACCGCCGGGGATAC
>JBFWSI010000178.1:0-7364 GCA_050248455.1 Gammaproteobacteria bacterium
GGAGAACAAGCTGATCCAGAACCAGATCAGCACTGCGCTGATGCAAGGCCTCGCGCACGAGGTGAAGAATCCGCTGGGCGGCATCCGCGGCGCAGCGCAGCTGCTCGAACGCGAGCTGACCGATCCGCAGCAACGCGAGTACACGCAGATCATCATCGGCGAGGCCGATCGCCTGCGTAAGCTCGTCGATCGCATGCTCGGGCCGCGCGGCGTGCTGCACCCGACGGAGTTCAACGTGCACGAGGTGCTCGAACACGTGCGCCAGGTCGTCGAAATCGAGGCGGGGCGGCGCATCGCGATCCATCGCGACTACGATCCGAGCCTGCCCGATCTGCAGGCCGATCGCGATCTGCTGATCCAGGCCTTCCTCAATCTCGTGCGCAATTCCGTGCAGGCGCTCGGTGAAAAAGGCGGCAACATCACGCTGCGCACGCGCGCGCAGCGCAAGTTCACCATCGGCAGCCGGCTGCACCGGCTCGTGATCCGCGTGGAAGTCTGCGACGACGGGCCTGGTGTCGATCCGGCGCTCGCCGACAGCATCTTCTTCCCGATGGTGTCGGGCCGCGCCGAGGGTTCCGGGCTCGGACTCCCGATCGCGCAGTCGCTGGTGAATCGTCAGGGCGGCCTCATCGATTACACGAGCGCGCCCGGCAACACGGTTTTCACGGTTTGGCTACCCATAAGGAATGCGCCATGAACAGGCAGCCGGAAGTGTGGATCATCGACGACGACAGATCGATCCGCTGGGTCCTCGAGAAAGCGCTGTCACAGGCGACGATCGCGACGCACAGCTTCGAGACCGCCGACAAGGCGCTCGCGCGTTTGAAGCGCGAACGACCCGACGTCATCATCACGGACATCCGCATGCCGGGCACGGACGGGCTCGCGCTGCTCGACCAGGTCCAGCAGTCCGTGCCCGCGCTGCCGGTGATCGTCATGACGGCTTATGCCGATCTCGATCGCGCGGTCGCGGCCTACCAGGGCGGCGCCTTCGAATATCTGCCCAAGCCCTTCGACGTCGACGAAGCCGTCGCGATCGTGCGCCGCGCGCTCGCCAAATCGGACGAAAGCCTGCTGCCGCCGGCCGCCGAGACGCCGCGCGTGTCGGCCGAGATCATCGGCGCTGCGCCGGCGATGCAGGAAGTCTTCCGCGCGATCGGTCGCCTGTCGAAATCGAACATGACGGTATTGCTGACCGGCGAGTCGGGCACCGGCAAGGAGCTCGTGGCCCGTGCGCTGCACC
This sequence comes from Gammaproteobacteria bacterium, assembly GCA_050248455.1. Lineage (GTDB taxonomy): Bacteria > Pseudomonadota > Gammaproteobacteria. The sequence continues at coordinate 1,244 of JBFWSI010000178.1, forward strand.
GGCATTCGCCGCGTGCGGCGAAGCCCTTCATCGCGCTGAACACCGCCGCGATCCCGCGCGAGCTGCTCGAGTCCGAGCTGTTCGGCCACGAGCGCGGCTCCTTCACCGGCGCGACGGCGCAGCGCGTCGGGCGCTTCGAGCAGGCGGACGGCGGCACGCTGTTCCTCGATGAAATCGGCGACATGCCGGCCGAGCTGCAGACGCGCCTCCTGCGCGTGCTCGCCGAAGGCGATTTCTACCGCGTCGGCGGCCACCATCCCGTGCACGTCGACGTGCGCGTGATCGCGGCGACACATCAGGATCTCGAGCGGCGCGTCAAGGAGAACACCTTCCGCGAGGATCTCTTCCACCGCCTGAACGTGATCCGGCTGCAGCTGCCGCCGCTGCGCGAACGCATCGAGGACATCCCCGAGCTCGCCGAGCACTTCCTGCGCATGACGGCGAAGGAGCTCGACGTCGAGCCGAAGCGCCTGTCGCCGAAAGCCTTGGAAGCCTTTCGCGCCTATGCATGGCCCGGCAATGTGCGCCAGCTCGAGAACGTGTGCCGGCGCGTGACGATCATGGCGCCGACGCAGACCATCGAGAGCCACGATCTGCCGCGCGAGCTCACCGCCGATCCCGCGACCGAGACCGTGCAGGGCGATCGGCTAGGGACCGACTGGGAAGTCGCGCTGCGGCGCTGGGCCGAGCACCACGCGCAGTCCTCGCCCGTCCCGATCCTCGACGAAGCCGTGCCGAAGTTCGAGAAGACGATGATCCGCGTCGCGCTCGCGCGCACCCACGGCCGCCGCCACGACGCCGCCCGCCTCCTCGGCTGGGGCCGCAACACGCTGACGCGGAAGATCAAGGAACTGGGCCTGGAGGTTTGAAGTAAAGAAAGAATCTATATAGCGGAGCATAAATACGCTCCACCGGCTGTTCGACAGCATCTGCCCGTGCAGGAACCTCCCACGTCATGCCCGCGCAAGCGGGCATCCACGCATTCCCCCGGCATCAAAGAAAAATCACCCGACGGAGACCTCCTCGTCAGGCGTGGATTCCCGCTTGCGCGGGCATGACGCCAATTAGCACGCACTGGAGCGTATTTGCGCTCAGCTATATAGATTCCTCCTTCAAATCTCGCGCAGCCAGCGCGCGACGCGCGGCGCGAAATAGCTGAGGACGCCGTCGGCGCCGGCGCGCTTGAAGGCGAGGAGGGATTCGAGCGCGACCGCGCGCTCGTCGAGCCAGCCGTTTTGCGCGGCGGCCATCAGCATCGCGTACTCGCCGCTGACCTGGTAGGCGTAGGTCGGCATGCCGAATTCGTCTTTCACGCGGCGCACGATGTCGAGGTAGGGCATGCCGGGCTTGACCATCACCATGTCGGCGCCTTCGGCGATGTCGAGCGCGACTTCGCGCAGCGCCTCGTTGCCGTTGCCGGGATCCATCTGGTAGGTCTGCTTGCCGCCCTTGCCGATGTTCGCGGCCGAGCCGACGGCATCGCGGAAAGGACCGTAGAACGCCGAGGCGTATTTCGCCGAATAGGCCATGATGCGGGTGTTGACGAAGCCCTCGTGCTCGAGCGCGTCGCGGATCGCGCCGATGCGGCCGTCCATCATGTCCGAGGGGGCGACGATGTCGACGCCGGCGCGCGCCTGCGACACGGCCTGCTTGACCAGCACCTCGACCGTCACTTCGTTCAATACGTAGCCGTTGGCGTCGAGCACGCCGTCGTGACCGTGGGTCGTGAAGGGATCGAGCGCGACGTCGGTCATCACGCCGATCGCCGGCACCGCATCCTTGATCGCACGCGTCGCGCGTTGCGCGAGGCCGTCGGGATTGAAGGCCTCGCGCCCGTCCTCGGTCTTGCGCGCCGGCGGCGTCACCGGGAACAGCGCGACGGCGGGGATGCCGAGCGCCGCGAGCTCCTCCACGTGCTCGACGAGCAGATCGATGCTGAGCCGATCGATGCCCGGCATGCTGCCGATCGGCTCACGCTGGCCGCGTCCCTCGCAGACGAACAGCGGGCAGATCAAATCGTCGACGGTCAGCGTGTGCTCGCGCATCAGGCGACGCGTGAACGCATCGGCCCGCATGCGGCGCGGACGATGACGAGGAAAGGCGGAAGGCGGGTGCATCGGCATCGAAATCTCCCGGGCAGCGAACGAACGACGCCGCCAGTATACGGATCCCGCCTTGGGTGCGGGCGCATGCGACGAGTCCCGTAAGCCGGAAAGAGCGCAGCGGAATCCTAGGCGTCGTGCCTGTTCATGCGCCGAAGAAATCTAGCCACGGAGGACACGGAGGGCACGGAGAAAGACGGGAATTGGTGGGGAGCCTCTGGTCCGTCCACATTTCGATTGGCACCGCCATATCCGCACTGCCCAATCAATTCATTTCTTCCTTCGTGGCTAGATTCTTCATTCGGCGCGTGAACCGGCGCACAGACCCGCTTGCTGTGGCAGCTCCGCGCAGCGCGCTTCGATCCAGGCCTCGACCTCGTTCATCAGCTGGGCGGCGCTGCGGCCGGTCGGATCCAGGGCCGGTCCGATCACGACGTCGATCACGCCGGCTTCCTTGCGCATCGTGTTGCGCGGCCAGAACACGCCGGCGTTGTGCGCGACGGGCACGATCGGACAGCCGGCCTGCACCGCGAGCGCGGCGCCGCCCGAGGTATAGCGTCCGCGCTGGCCGACCGGCACGCGCGTGCCTTCGGGGAAGATCAGGACGAACCAACCGGCCTCGATGCGGCGCTTGCCCTCGGCGAGCATGTGGCGCAGTGCCTTCGCGCCGGCCGCGCGATCGATCGCAATCGGGTTGAGGCTCGCGAGGCCCCAGCCGAAGAACGGCATGTGCAGCAGCTCCTTCTTCAGCACCTGGGATTGCGGCGGGAAGATCATCTGCAGCGTGATCGTCTCCCAGGCCGACTGGTGCTTGCACAGGATCACGCTGGCCCGGTCCGGGATGTGCTCGGTGCCCGTCACGCGCCAGCCGAGACCGCAGGTCACGCGCAGCCACCAGATCGCGAAGCGCGACCAGCGCGTGATCACGTAGTAGCGCCAGCGTCGCGGCAGCGGCAGGATCAGGATGCCGACGAGGCCGAAGAATACGGTGACGGGCGTGACGCCGAGATAGAACAGCAGCGAGCGCAATGTCGTCAGCATGCTCAGGGTCCCGGGCAGCGCAGGCGGTTCACGACCGCGGCGAGATCGGGATAGACCGCGAGCCGCTCGTGCGCCGGCAGCTTGGCGGCGGTCTCGCGGCCGTGGCCGGTCTCGACCAGCACGGCGCGCGCGCCGACCGCGCGCGCGGCCTGCATGTCGCTCAGGCGATCGCCGATGAAGATCGCGTCGTGCAGCGAGGTGCCGGTGCGTTCCGCGATGCTTTCGAGCAGGCCGGGCTTCGGCTTGCGGCAGTGACAGCCGTCGTCCGGGCCGTGCGGGCAGAACAGGATGCCGTCGATGCGCCCGCCGCAGCGCTTGACCTCGGCATGCATCTTGGCGTGGATGCGGTGCAGCTGCTCGATGTCGACGAGGCCGCGCGCGAGCCCGGACTGGTTCGACACTACGTAGATCGTGAAGCCCATCTGCGAAGCTGCGGCGAGCGCCTCGATGCTGCCGGGGATCGCGCGCCACTCTTCCGGCGACTTGATGAACTCCGGCGAATCCTCGTTGATGACGCCGTCGCGATCGACGATCAGGAGCCGCATGCCGGGACTACTGCTGGCCGCCGATCAGCCCGACGTCGGCGACGCGCAGGAACAGCCCCTGCAGCTGCGCGAGCAGGCGCAGGCGGTTGTCGCGCAGCGCGGCGTCGTCCGCCATCACCAGCACGCCGTCGAAGAACGCATCGACCGGTTCGCGCAGGGCGGCGAGCCGCGCGAGCCACGCGCCGTAATCAGTGTCGATTTCGCCTGCGTCCAGCGTCTGCGCCAGCATCGCGAGCTCGGCGCCGAGCCGCTGCTCGGCCGCGGCGACGAACAGCGCGGGATCGACGGCACCTGCCTCGGCGCGCGCCGACTTCCTCAAGAGGTTCGAGATGCGCTTGTTGGCGGCGGCCAGGGACTGCGCCTCCGGAAGCGCGAGGAAGGACTCGACGGCAGCGACGCGGCGCGCGAGATCGAGCGGGCTCACGGGCCTGACCGCGAGCACTGCGTCGACGACGTCCGCGCGCGTGCCGCGCTCGGCGAAATAGCCGCGCGCGCGTTCGAGCATGAAAGCGAAAACCTCGGCTGCGCTGCCGGCTGCGATTTTCTCAGCGTAGGCCGCCGCGGCTGCGTCCAGCGCCGCCGCGAGATCGAGTGCGGACTCGCCCTCGATGCAGATGCGCAGCGCGCCCAGCGCAGCGCGGCGCAGCGCGTAGGGATCCTTGTCGCCCGTCGGCGCGGCGCCGATGCCGAAGATGCCGACCAGCGAGTCGAGCTTCTCGGCCAGCGCGACGGCGCGGCCGACCGGCGAGGCCGGGATCGCGTCGCCGGCGTAGCGCGGCTGGTAGAACTCACCGAGCGCGGTCGCGACGGCGGCGGCTTCGCCGTCGTGGGCGGCATAGTGAGCGCCCATCGTGCCCTGCAGCTCCGGGAACTCGCCGACCATTTCCGACAGCAGATCGCAGCGCGACAGCTCGCCGGCCCGGTGCGCGAGCGACGGCTCGGCGCCGAAGGAAGGCGCGAGGCGCGCGGCGAGCGCGGCGACGCGGGTCGTCTTGTCGAGCAGCGAGCCGAGCCGGCGCTCGAACACCATGTCGCCGAGCCGCGGCAGGCGTGCCGCGAGGGGCTGGCCGCGATCCTTGCGCCAGAAGAAGGCGGCGTCGCTGAGCCGCGGCCGGATCACGCGTTCGTTGCCGTCGCGGATTGCCTCGGGGCGCGGGCTGTCGATGTTCGCGATCGTGACGAAGCGGTTCTGCAGGCTGCCGTCGGCGTTCTCGAGCGGAAAGTACTTCTGGTGCCCTTGCATGCTGGCGACGAGCGCCTCGCGCGGCACTTCGAGGAAGTGCGCGTCGAAGCTGCCGACGATCGGCGACGGCCATTCGACCAGCGCGGTGACTTCGCTCAGCAGCGCCTCGTCGATCAGCGGGCGGCCGCCGGCCGCCGCGGCGGCGTCGCGCACCAGGGCCCGTACGCGCTCGCGGCGGGTCGCGAAGTCCGCGACCACCTTGCCGCGCGTCTCGAGCAACGCGGCGTAGTCGGCCGGTGTCGGGATCGAGAGGATCTGCTCGCCGAGGTAGCGGTGGCCCTGCGTGAGCCTCCCGGCCGGGATCCCGAACACTTCCATCGGCAGCACTTCGCTGCCATGGAGTGCCACCAGCCAGTGCACCGGGCGCACGAACTCGGCATCGCCGCTGCCCCAGCGCATGCGCTTGGGGATCGGCAGCGCGGCCAGCGCCTCGCGCAGGAAATCGGGCAGCAGCTCGGCGAGGGAGCGGCCGGGCGCCAGCGCGCGATAGATCAACCATTCGCCCTTATCGGTCGTGAGCGTCGACAGTGCCGCGAACTCGACGCCGCAGGAGCGCGCGAAGCCGAGCGCGGCCGGCGTCGGCTGGCCGTCCTTGTCGAAGGCGGCGGCCTTGGCCGGGCCGCGCCGTTCGATCTGCTGCGCGGGCTGCGTCGCGGAAAGCCCTTCGACGAGCACCGCGAGGCGACGCGGCGTCGCATAGGCGCGGCTGGCGGTGAAGGCGAAGCGGGCGTCGCCGAGGCGGGCGACGAGCTCGGCCTGCAGCGCCGCCGACAGCACCGGCAGGGCCTTGGGCGGCAGCTCCTCGGTGCCGATCTCGATCAGGAGATCGCGGCTGCCGCTCATGCGCTCACCCGTGCAGGGCGCGCGGCCTCGGCCGGCAGCATCGGAAAGCCCAGCGCTTCGCGCGCGGCGTAGTAGGCCTCGGCGATGGCGCGCGCGAGCGCGCGCACGCGCAGGATGTAGCGCTGGCGCTCGGTCACCGAGATCGCGCGGCGCGCGTCGAGCAGATTGAAGGTGTGCGAGGCCTTCACCATCATCTCGTAGGCCGGCAAGGGCAGGTTCGCGGCGATCAGCCGCGTCGCCTCCGCTTCGCAGTGATTGAACCAGCCGAAGAGGATCTCGACGTTCGCCTGCTCGAAGTTGTAGGTCGACATCTCGACCTCGTTCTGGTGGTAGACGTCGCCGTAGGT
>JBFWSI010000179.1:0-7350 GCA_050248455.1 Gammaproteobacteria bacterium
TGGCCGCTGAACAGGAACACGCGGCGGGGGATTGCGATCATCGGTGAACGCAGGCGCGCCGGCGTGCCGCTCCCGGGTTGCGCGCTGCGCGCTCCACCCGGGCTACGCGAGGCGGCGTCACCCGCGCGCGTCCTGGGCACAGCGAAAGCCGATGTCCGGGCCGCGGGTGTCGGGCTGGGCGTAGAAGCGATGCGTGATGACCAGATTCTCGGCGTCGTCGTAGCGGCCGCCGCCGCGCAGCTCGCGTTGGAAGCCTTCGTCCGGTCCGCGCGGATTGCGCGTATCGCCGCGCCGATAGCTTTCGCTGTACCAGTCGGCGACCCATTCGCCGACGTTGCCCGCCATGTCGTCGACATCGTAGACGCTCGCGCCCAGCGGATGCGAACCGACGGCGGACAGGCCTTCATAGGTACCGGGCGACGCGTTGGTGAAATTGGCGAGCTCGAGCGTCGGCGACTGCGCACCCCAGGGATACGGACGGCGGTCGGTGCCGCGCGCCGCTTTCTCCCATTCGGCGGCGGTCGGCAGGCGGCGGCGCGCCCAGCGGCAGTAGGCGTCCGCATCGTGCCAGTCGACCTGTACCACGGGTTTCTCGCCGTGCCTGCGTCGATCGATCTCGGCGAAGCCTTCGGGCGCATTCGCCATGCCCGTCGCCTCGAGGAAGGCCGCGTAGCGATTCACGGTCACCTCGTAGCGATCGATGCGAAAGGCGTCGACATAGACTTCGCGCAGCGGCGTGTACTGGCCGTCCCCCATCGTGAACAGGCCGGCCGGCACGTACTGCAGCGGTACGCCGTCGCGACCGATCGTCGCCCCGCCGCGCGAGCTCTGCCACGCGTAGAGCGCGCCGGCGAGCGTCGCGAGCAGGCCGAGGCCGAGGGCCGTGCGCTGCAGGCGCCGACGCCAGCGCGCGCGGGCCAGCGCGTGCACGGCATCCGCCGTCGCGGCGACCACGTCGCCGTCGGGCTGCAGGACGGTCACCGCGCGCAGCGCGAGCGGCAGGCGTTCGACGGGCAGCGTCGCGAGCATCACCGGCAGCACGCGGCCGGACAGACGCTTCCAGGCCCGCTCGACGATGCCGAGCTCGGACAGCGCATAGCTGCCGACGCCGAGCGCATGAGCGCTGACGAGAAACACGAACAGATCGGAGCCTTCGATCGCGCGGCGGATGCGCACGTGGAATTCCTCGCCGACGGGCAGGTCGTCGCGATCGAAGAACACGTCGTGACCCTGTTCGAGCAGCGCGCGATTGAGCGCCGCGGCCGTCGTGCGATCTTCCGAGGCGTAGCTCAGGAATACCTTCATGCAGGCAGCGTGCGCTTCAGTATCGGGGTGCGGCCGCCCGCGCTGCGGGTGTTGCTTCCAGCCTGCCGTACAGCCGCAGCTCGTTGATGTAGACGGCGTTGCCGCCGGCGTGATTCGACAGCGCCGTCAGCTTGACGTAGCGCGCGGTGACGGGCGTGAAAGCGAAGGATTGCCAGGGATCGCGCATCACGCGCAGGTTCTGCGTCGTGAAACGGCCGATCGAGGTAAAAGGTCCCGTCGGCGCATCGTTGCCGGCGAAGAGCTCGAACTCGCGCACGTTGTTGTCGTCCGACATGCCGATGAACACCGCGACGCCGTCGATCGTCGCCGCCCGTTCGTCGCGGAACGCGAACACGCCGGCGCCGCTGTCCGCCCAGCCGTAGGTGTCGGTGTTGCCGTCGATCAGCTTGTTCCAGCTCGCGGACGAGGCGACGACGAGGTGGCCGCCGGCCTCGGCGGTGAGCAGGTCGATGCGTCCCGGATGTTTGCCCGGCGCCGCCGGCGCGGGCGTGCCGTCGGCCGCGGCGGCCGTCGGCGGCGCGGGTTCGGCGGCGACGAGCGGCACCTGATCGTCGCTCGGTCGCGGCGGCGGGCCGTCCTCGCGCGTCCAGCCGAACCAGGCCAGCGCGACGGCGATCAGTGCGGTCGCCGCGCCGATCCCGAATGCCCCGATGCCGCCGTGGCGGCGCGCCGAAGGCTCGTCGCGCGCCGGCTGCACGGGCGGCGCCGGCGGCGCGTCCCCGCGCACGAGACGCGCGATCGCCTGTTCGAGCTGGCGGTACTGCGCGTCGTCCGTGTTGCCTTCCCAGCGCGCGAGATTCGCGGCCTGGATGCGCTTGAACTCGATCGGCGGCGCGACGTTCTCGACCAGCACCGGCACCAGGCGATGGCGCGCCGCGCCTTCGGCGGCCTCGGTCTTGACCCAGTTCGACTTCACCGACTGGCCGGACCACAGCACCACCATGCAGCGCGCCGCCTCGATCGCTTCCTGGATCACCTCGTCGAACACGCGTCCGGGCGGAATCGTGCGGTCCCACCACACGGTGAAGCCGGCGCGGGCGAGGGTGCCGGCGAGGCGGGCGGCGTGTTCGCGATCGGCGCTGGCATAACTGATGAACACATCCATGCGCGCTCACTCGTCCATGACACGGGAGGTGGACGGAGTATAGACCGTGCGTCGTGCAGACGGCGCAGGATCCCGGACTCGTTCGGAGTCGGGCCATCCATGGCCCGCGGAAGCCCCGCTCCTGCAGAGTTTCCCTAAGGCGGCGTGCGCAGATGCGCCGTGCGTTCGCGCGCGAGCCGGGCGCGGAAGCGCGCGTGACGGCGCGGCGTATCGGCATCGAAGCAGACGCTGAGGTCGTCGTGATGACAGGGAAACGCGGCGGCGAGGGCCGCGTCGCGAAACACGCGCCAGGCCGCGTGCGCGCGCGTCAGCGCGGCGAGCGCATTCGGATCGGCGGCGTGACGCGCGCGGGCGGCGGCAAGCGCCGCGTCGAGCTCGCGCTCTGCGCGCTCGGCGTCCAGCGTCGCGCAGAAGTTGCGCTCGAACTGGCTGCCGTCGGGCTTGCATTGCACGCCCCACGTCGCCGCGGCCGCGAGCATGCCCGCGAGCACGAGCAGCGAGCGCCAGGGCATGCGGGTGCGCGGCGCCCGCTGCGGGGCGCCGCGTACGGTCCGCTTCACGCCGCGCGTGCCGGACACACCGTGGAGGGCCGTCGCCGGCGCGCTGCGAGCGGCAGCACGGCGGCCACGAACAGCGGCAGCGCTGGCGGCAGCGGCACCAGCGCCGGGGTCAGCCGGTGCAGCGTCGCCTGCTCGTAGTCGAAGGCATAGCCGAGCAGCTCCGCTTCCGACCACAGCTTGCCGACGAACATCACGCCGAACGGCGAGCCGTCCTCGTAGTAGCCGCCGGACACCGTGACGCCGGGCAGGCCGACGATGTTGATCTCGCTGACCGTCGTCGCGCCGATCCCCGTCGAGCTGTCCAGATCGGGGATCGGACGCACGGCCTGCGGAAAGAACAGGCCGTCGAGGTCATAGGCATCGAGCACGCTGTCGAACAGCGAGACCAGCGCGGCGCGCGCCGCGAAGAAGTCCGAGATGTCGGGCGGCGTGTCCGGATCGGCGAACTCCAGCGGGAACTGCGTCGGCGTCGTCGCGAAGGATTCGCCGGGCGCGAACGGCGAGATGCCGAGCAGATCGAGCGCCGCGATCGAGCTGATCCCGTTCTCTGCCGCGACCTGGTTCGCGATCATGCTCGGGCCCATGCGCTCGAGCCAGCTCTCGAAGTAGTAGGGGTTCGACTTCGCCGCGTTCGGGATCGCCGCGCGCAGCGCGCTGAAGTCGGTGCCGGCGAAGGGATCGTCGACGAAGATCGCGCCTTCCGCCTGCATCTCGGCGATCGCCTGGTCGTACATCGTCTGCGTCAGCGGATCGAGCTCGATGCCCGCGCGCCAACCGGCGCCGAGCAGGCCGAAGCGCTTGCCCTGCAGCGCCGTCGTCGACAGCAGGCTGGTGTAGCCGGCCTCCGGGACGTGCCCGACCGAGGCCATCGTCTTCTCGTCCGCCAGCGAGTAGCCCGCCATCACGTCGAGCATCACGGCCGCGTCGTGCACGGTGCGCGCATGCGGGCCGACGACGTCGCGCGTCGCGCCGGACAGCGGCGCGACGCCCGCATTCGGCACGAGGCCGAAAGTCGTCTTCACGCCGACCAGGCTGTGCGCGGCAGCCGGATTCTGGATCGAGCCGCCGGTTTCCTCGGCCGTGCCGATCACGGCGAAGCTGCCGGCGACCGCCATCGCCGTTCCCGAGCTGCTGCCGCCGGGCATGATCGTGCGATCGTAGGCATTGTAGGTCGGGCCGTCCCAGCTCGTGTTCGCGGTGTTGCCGCTGCGGCTGAACTCCGGGATGTTGGTCTTGCCGATGATGACGGCGCCGGCATCGCGCAGGCGCTGGACCACCGGCGCGTCGGTCTCCGGGATCAGATCGATGCCGCCGGCGAGGCTGCTGAAGCCATCGTAGCCGGCCGTCGACGGCAGGCCTTTCACGTCCATCGCTTCCTTGATCACGATCGGCACGCCGTGCAGCGGCGAGCGCGGTCCCGTCGTCTGCAGCTCCAGATCGAGGGCCGCGGCCTCCGCGAGCGCCGTCGGGTTGAAGAAGGTGAACGCGTTGTACTGCGCTTCGTACGCGTCGATGCGCGCCTTGTGCGCCTGATAGAGCTCGACGACCGAGAACGTGCCGGCGGCGAGCCCCGCCTGGATTTCCTCGATCGTGATGTCGACGATGTCGAGCGCCTGCGCGCCGCTCGCACAGGCGAGCGAGAGACCGAGCGCGAATGCGCGCAACGTCGTCGGCGCTCGCATTCGCGGGGGTCTCGTCCGTGTCGATAGTCCGCTTCGTTCGTTCTTCGTCTGCATGTCACCCTCCACGAGCACGAGCGGGCACGCGCGATGCACCAAGCTGGCGCCGCGTTCCACTCGCGCTTCCATTCGCAAGAAAGATCGGATGGCTCGTCGCGTCGCGACGATCGACGGGGAGAGGTGCAGGAAGCGATCCAGCTGCGCGGCAGGAATCGGATCAAGCACTTGAGAACGAGCGCAGTGCTGCGCGAGGCAAGTCGTGAACGATGCTTGTGCGCACGGCGCGCGCCGCTGCACGAGGATGCATCGGGCCGGCACCGCGGATCGTCATCGTCGTCGCATCACCGGCGCTGTCCGCGGCGGCTCGCCGCGACGCCGCTGCGCGATCGCGTGGCGGCGTGCACCAGCCTGCGCGCGCTGCCTGCGCCAGATCCGGGCAGGCCTGCAGCCCATGCGAGCTTCGTCCCGATCGCGCGCCGGCGGCGTGCGCGTCGCCGGGCATGCTACCGTGGGCGCCCGTCCGCCGGAGGCGCCGCCATGCTCGAACTGCGACCGAACTGCGAGTGCTGTGATCGCGATCTGCCGCCCGAGTCGCCGCTCGCGCGCATCTGTTCGTTCGAATGCACGTTCTGCGCGCCGTGCGCGGCGCTGCTCGGCGGCCGTTGTCCGAACTGCGGCGGCGATCTCGTGCAGCGGCCGCGGCGGCCGGCCGACAGGCTGCAGAAGCATCCGGCGTCGACGACGCGCGTGCTGCAGCCGGAGGGCTGTCCGTCGTCGTCCGCGCCCGGCGCAGGGCCTCCTCGGCAGTGAGCCCGCCGCTCCGCGGCCTCCCGCCGATCGAGAATCCCGCGGCGCGCGTGCTGGTGCTCGGCAGCATGCCCGGCGCGGCCTCGCTCGCCGCCGGCGAGTACTACGCGCATCCGCGCAATCTGTTCTGGCCGCTGATGGGGGAGCTGCTCGGTTTCGATCCGGCGCTGCCCTATGCGCGGCGCATCGCCGCGCTGAAGCGCGCGCGGATCGCGCTGTGGGACGTGATCGGGATCTGTGAGCGCGTCGGCAGCCTCGATGCGCGGATCGCGCCGGGCAGCGTGGTCGCCAACGACTTCACCGGCTTTCTCGCCCGCCATCGCTCGCTCGCGCTGATCTGCTTCAACGGCACGACGGCAGCGGCGAGCTGGCGGCGCCACGTACAGGCGGGGCTGGCGGATCGGGCCCCGCGCTGCGTCACGCTGCCTTCGTCGAGCCCGGCGAACGCCTCGGTCGCGCTGGCGGCCAAGCGGGCGGCCTGGCGTATCGTGCTGCAAGCCGCGACCGGCGCGGGTGCGGGCATCGATCAAGCCTCTGCGCCGGGTGGCCGATAAGCGCTGGGTCAATCTGTCACGTCGACCCTCGAAAGCAGCCGCGCATGAGCTCCGAAGGCATTCCGCTCGAACAGCGTGCGGCATTCGACCTCGCGATCCGGGGTCGGGCCGGCAGCCTGCTGTACGTGACGATCTGGGGCGTGATCGTCGCCGCGGCGGACGTGCTGCAGCGCTGGCCCGCGATCGCCTGGGCCGGCTGCGCGGGCCTCGGTGTCCTCGGCGTGCTGCGCCTCGTGCTCGGTTACCGCTGCGAGGCGATGTATCGCGCGGCGCCGCGCCGGTGGTTGCGGGCGTATGCGGCGAGCGCCGTCGGGCTCGGCGTACTGTGGGGCGGGCTCAACGCCGCGCTGCTGTACGTCGCGCCCTTAGACTGGATGTCGGTGCTGGCGAGCTTCGCGACCGCCGGCATCGTCGCCGGCGGCACCGTCGGCCTGACCACGCATCCGCGGCTCGCGCGCCTCTACGTCGTCGCGATGCTCCTGCCGAGCACGCTCGTCTGCTTCTCGCTGCTGAGCTTGCACGGTTTCGTGTTCGGCGTGCTGTTCGCGCTCGACATCGCGTTCATGATCGTCGTCAACCGCCAGGCCTCGGCCGAATACTGGTCGGCGCTGCGCAACGCCGAGCTGCTCGAGCAGCGCGCGCGACAGCTCGAGGCGGCGCGCGCGAACGCCGAGGCCGCCGATCGCGCGAAGAGTCGCTTCGTCGCGACCATGAGCCACGAAATCCGCACGCCCCTGAACGGCGTGTTCGCGATGATCGAGCTGCTGCGAACCGGCGTCGGTCCCGAGGAGCAGGCGCGCTATCTCGGCGTCATGGAGCGCTCCGCGCATTCGCTGCTCGCCGTGATCGACGACATCCTCGACTTCTCGAAGATCGAAGCCGGCATGCTGACGCTGGACACTGCCGCGCACCGGCCTGCCGAAGTCGTCGCCGAAGTGCGCGAACTGTTTCTCGGCGCTGCGCGCGCGAAGGATTTGGATCTCGTCGCCGACACGGCGGACACCGACGCGCATACGGTGCTGGGCGATCCGATGCGCCTGCGCCAGGTGTTGTCGAACCTCGCCGCCAACGCGGTGAAGTTCACCGAGCGCGGCCGCATCGCCATGACGCTACGCTGCCGGCGCGTGAGCGAGGATCGCGTCGATCTGCATTTCTGCGTGGAGGACACGGGCATCGGCATGACGGCGGAGGTTGCGGCCCGCGTGTTCGACGCCTTCGAACAGGCCGACGCCTCGACGACGCGCCGCCACGGCGGCACGGGGCTGGGGCTGGCGATCTGTCGTCAGCTCGTCGAGCTGATGGGCGGACAGTTGGCGGTC
>JBFWSI010000180.1:0-7336 GCA_050248455.1 Gammaproteobacteria bacterium
GATTAGCTTGATTGGGCGACCACCGACGACGGGCTCGATTCGGCCTCGGCTCGGTGCGCTCGAACGAACGATGCATGGTGGACCAACAGAGGCTCGCCCCTGTCCGAGGCGCGGGTCTCTGCGGCTTTGCGAGGCTCCGATGAACGAATTCGACGTCACGGCGCGTAACCGCGTCGCGCGCTATCCGAAGCGCGGCTCCTACGATCACGAGACGATTTATCCCATCCTCGACGAGGCGCTGATCTGCCACGTGAGCTTTGCGCTCGACGGCCAGCCCTTCATCATCCCTACCATCCATGCGCGTCAGGAACATCGCGTCCTGCTGCACGGTTTGAAGGGCGGGCGCATGCTCGATTACATCGAGGCCGGCAAGCCGGTCGCCATCGCCGTGACCATCGTCGATGGTCTGGTCTGCGCGCGCACCGCGTTCAACCACTCGATGAATTACCGTTCGGCCGTGATCTTCGGCACGGGCCGCGTCCTGGAGGAGCCAGTCGAAAAGCTCGAGGCGCTGCGCTGTCTCACCGAGCGCGTGATTCCCGGCCGCTGGGACGAAGTCCGGCCGCCGAACGAGAAGGAGCTCAAGGCCACGTCGATCGTCGGCATCGAAATCGAGCAGGCCTCGGCCAAGATCCGCCGAGGACCGCCCGGCGACGACGGCGTGGATCTCGAGTTCCCGGTGTGGGCGGGCGTATTGCCGCTGCCCGTCGTGCCGCAGGCTGCGGAGACCGATCCTAAACAGACCGCCGGCTATCCCGTCCCTGATTACGTGAAGCACTACCGGCGCGGACTTCGCTGAGGAGCATCGACCCGCGCCGCGCAGCCGGGCGCAAATATCGCGCGGAGAGCGCCTCGAATTCCGTTCGCGGCGTCTCCGGGGCGATGAAGTGCCGCAGGCGCGTGCCGGTATCCGTCGCTGCATGGAACGACACTGTGCCGCGCGGCCGGCGAGCTTGCGCATCCCTGCTCCTCGCGCCGTCGCGTCGTGCCGGCCGCCACGCTGCGCCGTGCACGCAGGACCGCTCGTCGGCGACGCGCCGTACGGCAGGCTCGTCTATGATGAGGAAGGACGGCTGCCGACCGCGGTGAGGAATCGCCGCACTTCGAAGTCGTCTGCCGGGATGCGCCGTGGCCGCCCTCGTGCCCGGCGTGAGCAGGGGGACGAGTCCGATGTCACGGGCCTGGGGCCCGGACCGACCGTGGCGGGCCGTCCGGTCCGCGAAGGAACAGCGCGCATGATTGCGTCCGAGTTCGAGTATTTCGCGCCGACGGAAATGACCGAGGCGCTGGATCTGCTGCACACCAAGGGCGACGGCGCGCGGCCGCTGGCGGGCGGCATGACGCTGGTGCCGCTGATGCGGCTCGGCATGCGCCATCCCGCGATCGTCGTCAGCCTCAATTACGTGGCGGGCCTCGACCAGGTGAAGGACGTCGGGCCGGCGCTCAGCATCGGTGCGATGTGCCGCCATGACGCGGTCGCGCGCGATCCCCTCGTCCTGTGCCATGCGCCGCTGCTGGCGCTGGCGGCCGCGTCGATCCGCGACGTGCGGGTGCGCAAGCGCGGCACGCTCGGCGGCTCGATCGCGCACGCCGATCCGGCCGCGGACTGTCCCGTCGCGCTCGTCGCGTCGGGGGCGACGATGATCCTGCGCAGCGTCGGTGGCGAGCGCCGCGTGCCTGCTGCCGAGTTCTTCGTCGATGTGATGACGACGGTGCTCGACGCGGGCGAGCTGGTCGTCGCCGTCGAGATCCCCAAGCTCACCGGGCTCGGGTTTGCGCACGAGCGCCTGCGACGGATCGATGGCGAGTTCCCGCTGGTCCTCGCATCCCTGCAGCTGCTGCCCGATGGCAATGGCCGCATCGCACTCGGCGGGGTCGGCGTGAAGCCGGTCGCGTTCGAATTCGCGTCGGGCTTTGCCGACGCGGCAAGCGTGTCCGTGCTTGGACGGCGCGCCTTCGAGGCGGCGGTGGACGCCGTCGGCGATGCCGACGGCAGCCGTGAATACCGTCGAACGATGGCGCGCGTGCTGAGCGAACGCGCGCTGCTCACCGCCTGCAGCGGTAGATGAACGCAGCGACACGACGGCGCAACGGGTTCTCGCAGCGGAGGCCGACGGCAAGCTGAATGGCTGAGCGCAAGTACGCGCTCCTGCATGTTCGTTTACCGTCATGTCCGCGCAAGCGGGCATCCACGCCTGACGAGGAGGTCTCCGTCGGGTGATTCTTTTTTCCGCTCTGGGCGCCGGGGTAGTGCGTGGATGCCCGCTTGCGCGGGCATGACGGAGGAGGCGCCCACGTGGGCCTACGCCATCGGATAGCCAGTGGAGCGTATTTGCGCTCAGCCATTTAGCGCCACTCCATCGAACTTTCCGCCCACGCCTTCGGCTACACTCGGCCGCAGGCCGGGCACGGCCCGAGGCCGATCGCGCCAGGAGGGGCGCGATCGGCATTTGTCATGGGGGGAGCGGCGCCGCTGCGCCGCCGGCACGACGGGCGCGTTCTTCCGATCGCATGAGGCCAGCACGCAGAATCAACGAGGCAGCCCCGCTGCGTGCGTCGCGTGTCGTGCCGCGTGTCATCGCGCTCGCGCTCGCCCTCGCCACGCTGGTCGGCTGCGCATGGCAGTCCTACGTCGCGGCGCCGCCCGACGAAACGCGGGTGCCGAACGAAATCGCGGCCGCGCGCCTCGACGCACCAGATCAGCTCGAGCTGCTCGCGCGCGCCGGCGTGCCGCATGCCGCGGCGAGCGCGTGGACGCCCGGCCAGCTCGCGCTGGTCGCCGTCGCGCGCAGCCCGCAGCTCCTTGCCGCGCGCAGCGCGATCGCGGCCGCCATTGCGCGCAGCCGCCTCGCGCGCCAGCGCCGGAATCCTCAGCTCAATCTCGGCATCGAACGTCATTCGGAGCGCGAGGACTGGAGCGATTCGCGCTGGAGCGTCGGGCCCAGCATCGATCTGACGCTGGTGCCGCCGGTCGTGCGCCGCCTCACGGGTGAACGCGCCGATCTCGACGTCGCCCTCGCGCGGCTCGAAGCGCTCGAGATCGCGTGGCAGGCTCGCGCGGCGGCGAACGACGCGGCGCTCGCGGTGCTCGCATCACAGGAGGCGAGCGAGCCCGCGGCGGCGGCGACGCGGCTGCGCGACGAGGCCGTCGCCGCGGCCCGCGCGCTGGTCGCGGCCGGCGTGTCGGATGCGTTCGAATGGCAGACGATGATGCTCGAGCGCAACGATGCCCGCCTCGCGCAGCTCTCGCGCACGACGGCCGGCGCCGCAGCGCAGGCCGCGCTGGCCGCGACGCTGTCCGCGCCGCTCAGCGCGGTAAGCGACCTCGCGCTGGTTGCCGACGCGCCGATGCCCGTACCGGATTACGACGCGCTGCGCGCGCGCATGCTGAAGTCGCATCCCGGCGTCCTGCAAGCGCTCGCCGCGCACGCCCAGGCCGAGCGCGATCTGGCGCTCGCCGTCGCCGCCCAGTATCC
Source organism: Gammaproteobacteria bacterium (assembly GCA_050248455.1). Classification (GTDB taxonomy): domain Bacteria; phylum Pseudomonadota; class Gammaproteobacteria. Next base: position 3,477 of record JBFWSI010000180.1, read on the forward strand.
GAGCCTGCAGCTGTCGCCGGGCTACTTCTTCGATCAGGGCGATCACGTGTGGTCGCTGCTCGGCGGTGTCGTGGTGCCGCTGTTCGCGCGCAACGAAGTCGCGATCGAGAGCGCCGCGGCGGCGCGCGACGCGGCCTGCGCCGCCGTGTATGCCGCGCAGGCCGAGGCCATCGCCGAGCTGCAGCGCAGGCATGCGGCCTGGCGCGCGGCGACGACGGTGCTCGCCGAAGCGCGTGCGATCGTCGCCGACATCGTCGCCGCGCACGCCGAACTGTTGCGCAAGCGCGAAGCCGGCATCGGGGACGATCTCGCCGTCGCGCGTGCCGGGCTGCAAGTTGCCGAGGCGCGCCTGCAGCTTGCGACGGCTGCGGCGGAAGAGCGCCGCACGCGCGCCGCGCTGCTCGCGAGCGCGCGCGTCGCCGATCTCGATCCGCCGTTCGCGCGTGTCCTGGACGAACTGACGGCGACGGCGCCGGCCGCGGAGGCGGCAGCTCGATGAACAGAGTCCTCCTGCTCCTCGGCGGCATCGCGATCGGCATCCTCGCGATGACGCTCATCGATGGCCGCGTGTTCGAAGCCCTTGCGCCCGAGGCTGCCCGTCCCGTCGACGACGATGACGACGACGCGCCGGCTTCGCGCGTCGCGCGCACGACGGAGGCGATGCGCGTGACGTTGACGGCGGCTGAGATCGCCCTGGCCGGGATCGAGGCGGATAGGCTCGCCCCCGCACGTGTGATGCCGGAATCGACCGCGGCGGGGCGCGTCGCGAATGCCGCCGCTCTGCTTACGCTGCTCGGCGATCTGCGCGCGGCACGCAGGACCGCGGCGGCGAGTGATGCCGTGGTGTCGGCGCTGGCCGCGCGCGTCGCACGACTGCGCAAGCTCGAGGCCGCCGGCGAGATCACGGTCGCCCGCGAGCTCGCGGCGCTCGAGGTCGAGTATCGACGCGAGCTCGAGACGGCGGCGACGCGCAAGGCGCGCGTCGAGCAGCTCGCGACCGCACTGCGCGCGGGCTGGGGCACGCAGGTCGCTGCGCTGGCGCAGGCGGAGTCCGGCCCGATCGCGGCGCTGGAACGCGGCGAGGCCTTGCTCGTCGAGTTCGTGGCCGACGGCGAGCCGTCGGCCACGGTGCAGGTCGCGGCGAGCGAAGCGCGCACGGAGGCTGCCGCGGCGCAGGTGATCGGTCCCGGTGCCGCCGCGCTCGGCGGTGCACGCGGCACGAGCTGGCTCGCCGTGACACCGGCCGGCGCGCTGCGGCCCGGCATGCCCGTGACGGTGTGGATCCCGCGCGCGACGCGCGGCGTCGACGGCGTGCTGCTGCCGGCGGCGGCCGTCGTCTGGCATCGCGGCGCGCAGTGGTACTACGTCGCGGACGATGCCACGCATTTCAGCCGTCACGCGCTGGGCAATGCCCTCGCTTACGGCCGCGACTATCTGCTGCCGGCGGCACGCGCGCCGCAGGGGCCGGTGGTGCTGCGGGGCGCGCAGCTGCTGCTCGCCGAGGAATTCCGCGCCGCGATTCCGGAAGAAGACGATGACTGAGGCGACGCACGGTCGACGCCGATGCTGAGTGCGCTGGTCCGCTTTTCGATCGCGCGGCGCGGCGTCGTGCTCGCCGGCGCCTTCGCGCTGGTCGTCTACGGCCTGTTCGCGCTGGATCACGCGGGCCTCGACATCTTTCCCGAGTTTGCGCCCAAGCTCGTCGTCGTGCAGACGGAGGCGCCGGGCTTGAGCACCGAGCAGGTCGAAGTGCTCGTCACGCAGCCCCTCGAAGCCGCGCTCGGCGGACTCGTCGGTCTCGATCACCTGCGCTCGGAATCGATCGCGGGGCTGTCGGTCGTGACGCTGGTGTTCGACGAGCACAGCGACGACTGGCGCAATCGCAGCCAGGTCAACGAGCGGCTCGCCACCGCGGTCGCCGACCTGCCCGCGGGGATCGGCGAGCCCGTGATGGTGCCGCTCGCGTCGTCGTCGGCGACGGTGCGCACGCTGGGGCTCGCGATCGCCGGCGACGATCTGCTCGCGCTGCGCGAGATCACCGAGCGCGTCGTCGTGCCGCGTCTGCTCGCCGTGCCGGGCGTGGCCGACGTGAACGTCTTCGGCGGCGAGTCGCGCGCGCTCGTGATCGAGCCGCGGCCCGCGGCGCTCGCGCGCCACGGGTTGACGCCCGCCGATCTGGCGGCGGCGGCACGCGAGGCGACGGCGAACCTGCCGCTCGGCGTGATCGAGAGCGCGAACCAGCAGATTGCAATCACGGGTGCAGGTGCGGCGCCGGACCCCGCCGCGATCGCGCGCGCCGTCGTGCGCCGCGCAGCGGTCGGCAGTCTCACGCTCGGCGACGTCGCGACCGTGCGTTGGGGCGCGTTGCCGCGCGTCAGCGCCGCGCAGATCATGGGCCGGCCGGCGGTCGTGCTGATGGTCATCGGCCAGCTCGGCGCCAACACGCTGTCGGTGTCGCAGCGCATCGACGCGTTGCTCGCCGATCTCGCACCGGTGCTCGCGAAGCAGGACGTGACGGTGCACGGCGAGCTCTTCGTGCCGGCGCGCTACATCACGACCGCGATAGATCAGATCGGCAAGCACCTGCTGATCGGCAGCGCGCTCGTGCTCGGCGTGTTGTTCGTCGGGCTGTTCAACGTGCGCACGGCGCTGATTTCCGCGCTCGCGATCCCGCTGTCGCTGCTCGCGGCCGCGATCGTGCTGATCGGCTGCGGGGTCAATCTCAACGTGCTCGTGATCGGCGGCCTCGCGATTGCGCTCGGCGAGGTCGTCGACGACGCGATCATCGACACCGAGAACATCTTCCGTCGCATGCGTCTCGCGCCGCCGGATGCCGATCTCACCGAAATCGCGCTGGCCGCCTCGCTGGAAGTGCGTGGATCCGTCGTCTATGCGAGCTTCATCGTCGCCCTCGTGTTCGTGCCGCTGCTGACGCTGGGCGGCGTCAGCGGGCGCCTGTTTGCGCCGCTCGGCCTCGCCTACATCCTCGCCGTGATGGCTTCGCTGCTCGTCGCGGTGACGGTGACGCCGGCGCTGTGCGTGAGCCTGCTCGGCAACGCGCGCGAGGCGCCGCCCGAAGCGCCGGTGTTCCGGCGGCTCAATCCCGCCTATGCCGCGGCCGTCGGCTTCTTCGCCCGCCGGCCCGTGTTGGCGATGGCGCTCAGTGCCGGCTGCGCGCTGTTCGTCGTCGCGACGCTGCCGGGCTTCGGCGCGCGCTTCCTGCCCGAGCTGCGCGAAGGCCATTACATGGTGCACACGACCGGGCTGCCGGGGACGAGTCTCGACGAATCCATCCAGGTCGGGACGCGGCTCGTGCAGCGTTTCATGGAGATCGACGGTGTGCGCTCGGCCTCGCAGTGGGCCGGGCGCGCCGAGCGCGGCGCCGACACCTACGGCAGCCACTACAGCGAATACGAGGTCGCGCTGCAGCCCTTGCGCGGCACCGAGCAGCAGCGCGTGCTCGAGTCGCTGCGCGCGATACTGCGCCAGTTCCCCGGCATCACCTGGGAAGCGAACACCTTCCTCACCGAGCGCATCGACGAGACGGTGTCGGGCTACACCGCGCCGCTGGTCGTCAACCTCTTCGGCAGCGATCTCGATGCGCTGGACGAGGCGGCGCTGACGCTCGCCGCGCTGATGCGCGAGGTGCCCGGCGCGACCAATGTGCGCGTTCGCGCCTCGCACGCGACGCCCGTGATCGAAATCCGCCCGGACGGCGCGCGCCTGGCCGGCCTCGGGCTGCAGACGGGCACCGTGCTGCGCGCGGCCCAGCTCACCTACGGGGCGCAGGCGGTCAACGAGCTCGAGCTCGACAATCGCCGCGTGCCCGTCGTGCTGTTGCTCGATGCAGACGCGCGCGC
>JBFWSI010000181.1:0-7320 GCA_050248455.1 Gammaproteobacteria bacterium
GATCCGCTTCCCGGCCACCTCCGGGATCGGCATCAAGCCGGTGTCGCAGGAAGGCACGGCCCGCCTCGTGCGCGCCGCGATCGAGTACGCGATCGCCAACGGCCGCAAGAGCGTGACCTTCGTGCACAAGGGCAACATCATGAAGTTCACGGAAGGCGCCTTCCGGAACTGGGGCTACGAAGTCGCCGAGAAGGAATTCGGCAGCCACACCTACACCTGGAACCAGTGGGAGAAGACCGTCGCCGCGCAGGGCTCGAAGGCCGCGAACGCGGAGCAGGACGCGGCGCTGGCGAGCGGCAAGATCCTCATCAAGGACGCGATCGCGGACATCACGCTGCAGCAGGTGCTGACGCGCCCCAGCGAGTTCGACGTGATCGCGACCCTGAACCTGAACGGCGACTACCTCTCCGACGCGCTCGCCGCGCAGGTCGGCGGCATCGGCATCGCGCCGGGCGGCAACATCAACTACCTCACCGGACACGCGATCTTCGAGGCGACGCACGGCACCGCGCCGAAGTATGCCAACCAGGACAAGGTGAACCCGGGCTCGGTGCTGCTGTCGGGCGAGATGATGTTCCGCTACATGGGCTGGACCGAAGCCGCCGACATGATCATCGGCGCGATGGATCGCACCATCGGCGAGAAGATCGTGACCTACGACTTCGCGCGCATGATGGACGGGGCCAAAGAGGTGAAGTGCAGCGAGTTCGGAACGGCGCTGATCGAACGTCTCTGAGCCCGGATCTGCGCACCGTGACGGACGCCGCGCGGCGCGAGCTGCTGTTCGAGGCCGCGAAGAGCGTCCGCGAGGCCTTCGTCAAGTACAACGACAACTTCGGGCGCATCACGCGCCGCGCCAAGCAGCGCTTCGAGGCGCGTGACTGGCGCGGCGCCGAACGCGACTTCAGCGAGCGCCTCGAGCTCTACACCAAGTCCGTCGAGCGCCAGGTCGTCGCGCTGCAGCGGCTGCTGGGGCCGCCGGCCACGACCCGCGAGCTGTGGCCGCAGCTGAAGCAGACCTTCGGTGCCCGCGTCGACGGCGTGCCGGACGGCGCCTTCTCCAAGACTTTCTTCAATTCGATCAGCCGGCGCATCTTCCACACCGTCGGCATCGATCCCGAGACCGAATTCCACGACATCCGCTTCAACATCCGCGATGCGCAGCGGCACGTGGTGGAGTGCCGGAGCTACCTGAACTGGGGCGATCTGCGCGAGCTGCTGCAGCAGCTGCTGAACGACTGCGACTTCGCCGTCCCCTATGCCGATTTCGACGGCGACGTCACGCGCATCGAGCACGACATCGAGCACTACGCCGCGCAGGGCGGCGCCGATGCCGACGAGCTGCTGCGTCTCGATTTCCTGCCGGCCGTGTTCTACCAGTCCGCGCGCGCCTATCTGATCGGCAAGGTGTTCTGGGACGCGCGCGAGGCGCCGCTCGTGATCGCGCTGCGCAGCGACGACGACGGCATCAAGGTCGACCAGATCATGATGTCCGTCGACGAGATCAGCATCCTGTTCGGCTTCACGCGCTCGTATTTCTTCGCCGATCTGGAGCCCGTCGAAGGCGCAGTCTACTTCATCAACTCGCTGCTGCCGCACAAGCCGATCGACGAGCTGTACACCGTGCTCGGTCGCGTGCGCCAGGGCAAGACCGAGCGCTACCGGCAGTTCTCCAATCATCTCGCGACCTGTCACGATCGCTTCGTGCATGCGCCGGGCGATCGCGGCCTGGTGATGATCTGCTTCACCTTGCCGTCCTACGATCTCGTGTTCAAGGTCATCCGCGACAAATTCGGCTTCCCGAAGAACACGAGCCGGCACGAGGTCATGGAGAAGTACCAGTTCGTGTTCCGGCACGATCGCGCCGGCCGTCTGATCGACACGCAGGAATTCAGCGACATCGAGTTCCCGCTCGCGAAGTTCGAGCAGGCCGTGCTCGACGAGCTGCTCGGCGACGCGGCGGAGAGCACGCGCGTCGAGGGCGACATGCTGGTGCTGAAGCACATCTACGTCGAGCGCCGCCTGCGCCCGCTGAATCTCTTCGTGCGCGAAGCACCGCGCGCGGCGGCCGAAGCCGCGGTGATCGACTACGGCCAGGCCCTGCGCGATCTCGCCTACGCGAACATCTTCCCGGGCGATCTGCTGATCAAGAACTTCGGCGTGACGCGCCACGGCCGCTGCATCTTCTACGACTACGACGAGCTGTGCCTCGTCACCGACTGCAATTTCCGCGAGCTGCCGGAATCGCCGTTCGAGGAAGACGAAATGCGGCCGCGGCCCTGGTTCCACGTCAATGCCAACGACGTCTTCCCCGCCGAATTCATGCGCTTCCTCGCCTTCGACGAGGGCCTGAAACGGGTCTTCGCCGCGCGGCACGCGGATCTCCTCACCGTCGAGTTCTGGCGGGAGGTGCAGCACCGTCATCTGGCGGCGCAGGGCAGCGAGCGCCGGATTCCGCCGCATGCGCAGCCGCGGCCGCGCGCGCGCCCGGCGTTCAGTTGACGGGGGTCAATGGCAGCGGGCGGTGGGCGCTCGGACAGGTGACAAAACCACCGCTGCTGGCTAAGATTCACGCTATTTAGAATGATTCGCATTTAGAAGCTCCCACGCAGCAACCTTCTGGATCCCCACGACGTGCGAGACGCCGCGCCCCCCCCGCTTTCCCTGTCCGACTACGGCCACGGCGTCGTCGCGGACATCGTCGACATCGATCACGCCACGCCTGCGCTGCTCGCCCGTCTCGCCGCCCGCGGCCTCGTGCCCGGCGCCCGGCTCGAGATCCTGCGCGGCGGCGATCCGATGCTCGTGATGGTCGACGACAGCCGCTGGGCGCTGACGCGCGAGGACGCCGCCCACATCAAGATCCGTCCCACGCGCCTGCCGCTGCGTTCGCGCCTGCGCGCGCTGTTCGCCTGATGCCGACGACACTCGCGGAACTGGCCCCCGGCCAGCGGGGCACGGTGGCCGGCTATGCGCAGCACGACGGCTTCACGCAGCGCCTGATGCAGCTCGGGATCATCGACGGTGCGGACATCGAGGTCGTGCGCTGCGCGCCGACCGGCGATCCGATCGAGGTGCGCGTGATGGGCTATGCGCTGTCGCTGCGGCGCGCCGAGGCCGCGCTCGTCCATGTCGATGTCCTCGCCTGAGGCCGTCGCCGCGGGCCCTGCGCGCGCGACGGCGCGGCGCCCGGTCGTCGTCACGATCGGCAATCCGAACACCGGCAAGAGCACGCTGTTCAATGCGCTGACGGGCCTGCGCCAGAAGGTCGGCAACTTCCCCGGCGTCACCGTCGAGCACGTCGTGGGCCGGCTTAGCCTCGCCGGCGGCGAGGTCGACGTCGTCGATCTGCCGGGCACCTACTCGCTGAGCGCGCAGTCGCCGGACGAGATGGTCACCGTCGACGTGCTGCTCGGCCGCGTGCCCGAAGTCGGCCGGCCGGACGTCGTGCTCCTGATCGTCGATGCGACGAACCTGCGCCGGAATCTCTTCCTCGCGAGCCAGGTGCTCGAAATCGGCGTGCCCGTCGTCGTCGCGCTCAACATGACCGATCTGCTCGCGGACCAGGGCATCACGCTCGACGTGGCGCAGCTCGAAGCGGCGCTCGGCGTGCCGCTGGTGCCGATCGCCGCGGCCCGCGATCGGGGCCTGGACGCACTGCGCGCCGCGCTCGCCGAGGCCATCGCGCGCGGCCGGCCGAGTCCCGTGCGCATCAGCCCGGCGCTCAAGCAGGCCGCCGACGAGCTCGCCTCGACGCTGCGCGCGCGCGGCGTCGAGGCGGCGCCGGCCGAGGTCGAGCGCGCGCTGATCGACGAGCAGGGCCATGCCGAGCAGCGCCTCGTCGAGCGCGCCGGCGACCCGCTGCGCGACGAGCTCGCGGCGCGCCGCCGGGCGCTCGCCCAGGGCCGCAGCCTCGCCACCGTCGAGGCGCGCGATCGCTACAGCTGGATCAACGCGCTCGTCGCGCGCGTCGAACGCCGCGCGGAACGCAGGTCGGGCTGGCGCGAAGCCCTCGATCGCTGGCTGAACCACCCCGTCTACGGCTCGATCGCCTTCGTGCTGGCGATGGCGATCGTGTTCCAGTCGGTGTTCGCGTGGGCGACGCCGATGATGGACGCGATCGATGCCGGCGCCGCGGCGCTCGGTGAGTGGCTGCGCGCGGTGACGACGCCGGGACTCCTGCAGAGCTTCCTCGTCGACGGCGTGATCGCCGGCGTCGGCAGCGTCGTGGTGTTCCTGCCGCAGATCGTGCTGCTGTTCGCCTTCATCATCGTGCTCGAGGACTCGGGCTACATGTCGCGCGCCGCCTTCGTCGTCGACCGCCTGATGCGCTGGTGCGGGCTGTCCGGGCAGTCCTTCATCCCGATGCTGTCGAGCTTCGCCTGCGCGGTGCCCGGCATCATGGGCACGCGCGTGATCGCGAACCCGCGCGATCGGCTGGCGACGATCCTCGCCGCCCCGTTCATGACCTGCTCGGCGCGCCTGCCGGTCTATGCATTGCTGATCGCAGCCTTCGTGCCGCCCAAGACCTGGCTCGGCGGGCTGCTGAACCTGCAGGGCCTGGTGCTGCTCGGCTTCTACCTGCTCGGCATGGTCGGCGCGATCTTCACGGCCTTTCTCGTCAACCGCCTCGCCTACAGCGGGCCACGCAGCCGCTTCCTGCTCGAGATGCCGCCGTATCGCCTGCCGCAGCTGAAGTCGGTCGCGGTCAAGCTGCTGGGCCGCGTGCGCATCTTCCTGAAGCGCGCCGGCACGATCATCTTCGCCGTCGCGCTCGTGGTCTGGGCGCTCGCGTCCTTTCCGCGCATCGAAATCGACGGTGCCAGCGTGGGACCGCCGATCGCCGACAGCTACCTCGGCCGCACCAGTCGCGCGGTCGAGCCGCTGTTCGAACCGCTGGGCTGGGACTGGAAGGTCACGGCGGCCGTCATCGCGTCCTTCCCGGCGCGCGAGGTCGTCATCGCGGTGCTGGGGACGCTCTACGCGGTCGAGGACGCCGATGCCGGCGGCGAGGCGCGGCTGATCGATCGCATCAAGGCCGCCACGCACCCGGACGGTACACCGGTCTTCACGCTGCCGATGGTGATCGGGCTGATGGTGTTCTACGCGCTGTGCCTGCAGTGCATCTCGACGCTCGCAGTGATGCGCCGTGAAACCAACAGCTGGCGCTGGCCGCTCGCGTCCTGGCTGTACATGACGACGCTCGGCTACCTCGGCGCCTGGTTCTGCTTCCGCTTCGGCAGCGCGCTCGCGGGCTGAGCCTCGTCGATCGCCCCCGTATACTAGTGTCGTGTCCCGTCCGGCGGCTGCCCCATTCTCGCCCCGTTTCTGGAGATAGTCTGATGTTCGAGGTCACTGACGACGCCCGCATCGTCGGCTACCGCCCGCTGATCCCGCCCGCGATCCTCATGGAGGAGCTGCCGCTGACGGAGCACGCCTCCCATGTCGTCGCCGAGGCCCGCCTGCAGGCCGGGCGCATCCTCCACGGCAGCGACGAGCGGCTGCTCGTGATCGTCGGCCCCTGTTCGATCCACGATCCCAAGGCCGCGCTCGAATACGCCGATCGCCTGCAGACCGTCGCCGATCGCCTGCGCGAGGACCTGCTGATCGTGATGCGCGTGTATTTCGAGAAGCCGCGCACCACCATCGGCTGGAAGGGCCTCATCAACGATCCGCACCTCGACGGCAGCTTCGACATCAACAACGGGCTGCGCATGGCGCGGCGCCTGTTGCTCGAACTCGCGAACCGCGGCCTGCCCGCCGGCACCGAGTTCCTCGACGTGATCACGCCGCAGTTCATCGCCGATCTGATCGCCTGGGGCGCGATCGGGGCACGCACGACGGAGAGCCAGGTGCATCGCGAGCTCGCCTCCGGCCTGTCGATGCCGGTCGGCTTCAAGAACGGCACCGACGGCAGCATCCAGATCGCGGTCGACGCGATCGGCGCCGTGCGCCATCCGCATCACTTCCTGTCGGTGACCAAGCAGGGCATTTCGGCGATCGTCACCACCAAGGGCAACGACAACTGCCACGTGATTCTGCGCGGCTCCAACACGGGCCCCAATCACGACGCGGCGTCGGTGGCAAAATGCGCCGAGACGCTGCGCAAGGCCGGCCTGCCGACGCGGCTGATGATCGACTGCAGCCACGGCAACAGCCGCAAGGACCATACGCGGCAGCCCCAGGTCGCGGCCGAGGTGGCCGATCAGATCGCGGGCGGCAGCGACTACGTCTGCGGCGTGATGATCGAGAGCCACCTGCGCGAAGGGCGGCAGAACCACTCGGCCGAAACGCCGCTGGTCTACGGCCAGAGCATCACCGACGCCTGCATCGCCTGGGACACCACGGTGCCCGTGCTCGAGCGCCTCGCCGAAGCCGTCCGCGCGCGCCGCGCGCGACGCTGAAGATGCGCGCGGCGGCCCTGCTGCTGGCCTGTGCCAGCCTGGCCTGTGCCGCCGCGCCGGCCCGCATCGCGTCGATCAACCTCTGCACCGACGCCCTGCTCTTCGATCTGGCCGAATCCGAGCAGATCGCCTCGATCACCGCACTGTCGCGCGATCCGACGCTGTCGGTGCACGCCGCCCGCGCGCGCGAGCTGCCGATCAATCACGGCAGCGTCGAGGAACTGCTCGCGCTCGCGCCCGATCTCGTGCTCGCCGACGGCGCGAGCCCGCCGGCGACGGTGGCGCTGCTGCGCCGCCTGGGCCTGCGCGTCGAGACGCTGCCGACGGTCACGACCTTGTCCGAGGTGATCGCGCTGGTGCGTCGCGCGGGCGACTTGATCGCTGCCCCTGCGCGGGCCGACGCGCTCGCCGAGCGCTTGGCCGCGCTGGCGACGACACCCGCGCCGGATGCCCCGCGAGCGCTGATCGTCCAGCCCGGCGGCTACGTGCCTGGCCCCGACACGCTCGGGCCGACCTTGCTCGCGCTCGCCGGCCTGCGCGATCTCGCGCCGGCGCTCGGGCTCGGACGCGGCGGCTTCGCGAGCATCGAGGCCCTGGTGCTCGCGCGTCCCGATCTCATCGTGCGCGGTCGCGACGCGACTCTCGGCCGGGCGATCGCCGACGACTTCCTGAACCATCCCGCGCTGGCACACGCGCGCCTCGCCCACGGCGGCATGCGGACCGTGCCCGTCAGCGACGCCGCCTGGGCCTGCGGCAGCGCCTCGCTGATCGACGCCGTGCGGGATCTGCGCGCCGCACTCGCGCAGACGCCATGAGCTCGCCGGGCCGGATCGCGGGCCTGCAGGCGGCGGCGGTGCTGGGCGCGCTGCTGGCCTCGCTCGCGGTCGGCGCGGCGGCAATCCCGCTCGACACCCTG
>JBFWSI010000182.1:0-7303 GCA_050248455.1 Gammaproteobacteria bacterium
GGCGCGACAGCGCGGGATCGAGCTTCATGCGGCCGCCGGCGAAGCCGTTCGGATCGAGCAGGCCGATCAGCAGACAGATGTCCGACATCGTCGGCCGCGTGCCGCCCTTGCCGTAGCAGGCCGGGCCGGGATCCGCGCCCGCGCTGCCGGGGCCGACCGTGATGTCGCCCGCGGCGGACACCGCGACGAGGCTGCCGCCGCCGGCGCCGATGCTCGAGATCTCGTTCGACAGCGCGTTGACGACGAGGTCGTGCTCGAGCTCGAACATCGTATTGACGAAAGGCTTGCCGGCGGTGACGACGCTGATGTCGCAGGATGTGCCGCCGACGTCCGCGCACAGCTGGTTGGGCTCGTCGATCAGCGCGCCGAAATGCGCGCTGCCGACCGTGCCGCCGGCCGGGCCGGCGAAGACCACGCGGAACGGGCTCTCCATCGCGACTTCGGAGGGCACCAGCGTTGCCGCGCAGTCGGCGAAGTTGAGCTGGCCCTTGAAGCCGAGCTCGCGCAGGCCGGCGTCGAGGCGCTGCGTGTACTCCTGGTAGATGAACTTCATGAAGACGTCGATCAGCGTCGTCGACGCCCGCGCGTATTCCTTCGCGAGCGGCGAGACTTCGCTCGAGATCGAGCAGGGCACGGGCCCGAGCTCCTCGATCACGAGTTCGCGCAGGCGCTGCTCGTGCGCGGGATTGACGTAGGCGTTCAGCAGGCAGATCGCGACGCCCTGCACGCCGCAGCGCTTCATCACGCGCAGCTCCTCGCGCGCCTGCGCCTCGGCCAGCGACGTGTACACGCTGCCGTCGGCCTTGATGCGCTCGAGGATCCCGCGCCGCAGATAACGCTGCACCAGCGGGCGCGACGCATCGCCGAACGAGCGGCGCCAGCGCGGATCGGTCAGCGCGGCGCCCGGCCGCCAGCTGCGGCCCATGTCGAGGATGTCACGATGGCCCGCCGTGGTCAGGAATGCGACCTTCGGCAGCGAGCGCGTGATGATCGCGTTGAGCCCGTGCGTGCTCGCATGATTGAATACCGGCGAGCCCTCGACGCCGAGCTCCGCCGCGCCGGCGACGACGCTGCGGAACACTTCCTTCACGTCGGTCGCGATCTTCGCCGTCTTGATTTCGCCGCCCTGCACCGCGACCACGTCGGTGAAGGTGCCGCCTACGTCCACTGCCATCATGTCGATGTCGCTCCGTTCACTTGATGTGGTCGGTCTGCAGCCGCACGTGGCCGAGCAACGCCCAGGGCTCGCGGCTCACGGAATGCAGGCACTCCTGGCATTTGACGACCATGAACCAGCCGCCTTCGGACAACACCGGATAGCGCCTCAGCGCAGCGGCACTGCAAGCCGGACACGCGCCGTCGACCGCCTCGCGCGCCTGGCGCGGCGCGGGATCGGTGGGGCGCGCGAAACTGAAATTGCTCATCGCGAAAAGCTCCTCGAACTCGTTGTTTACCCCGAATGGAGGGAAGCCGCGTCGGGGCGCAAGGCATGCGCGCATACGCATGCGGTAGCGGATGTTCGACGGCTTTGGGGCGGTGTGCAACCGGTGGAATGGAGGCAGTCGGAAATTGCGGCGCAGCGCGGTCCAAATAGCGGAGCGCAGATATCGATCAGGGTGCCGAGCCATTCGTCATTCCCGCGCAAGCGGGAATCCACGCCTGAGAAGGAGGTCGCCGTCGGGTGATTCTTTATTCTGCGCTGGACGCCGGGGGAGTGCGTCGATGCCCGCCTGCGCGGGCATGACGGTAAGCGAACACGCAGTGGGGCGTATTCGCGCTCAGCTATTCAGATCGGGTCGACGAAGGAAGCCAACAATCGGCGCTACGAAGTCGAGCGTGAAAATCCCGGATTCGCTGCGCTCATCCGGGCTACGAAGCAAGCTTCACCTGGCCGGACCCGGCGCTCGTGCCCACGAATGCACAAAGCTACGCGACGACGCCGCTCACAGCGCCATCTTCCGCACGGGCTCCGATCCATCCCAACCCTTCGCCGCGTTCTCGACCATCAGGAACAGATCCTTGTACACCGGCGAGTTGTCCCATAGCTCGGTGTAGTGGCCCAGTGTCTTGACGGTGTCGAAGTAGGTCAGCGGCGCGCCGCCGACGGTGCATTCGAAGGCGGCGGCGTAGCCGAGCTCGCGGTAGTGCGCGCAGGCGGCGGCGTAGTCGACGGGCATCACGCCGAAGTGGTGGACGCCGACACGGCCGGCGTCGAGGAATTCCTTGTAGACGCTCGGCTCGTCGTTGTGCTGCTGGATCAGCTCGATCTGCAGATCCCCGCTGTTGCCGATCGCGAGGCTCACGTCGACGTTCGACGGCCGGCCGTGGAAGCGCTGGTTCAGCAGCGCGCAGTGCTCGAACAGGAAGAACGGCCCGGCCTTCAGCTCCCGAGTCCAATAGTGCAACGCGGCATCTAGATCTTTGACGACGTAGGCGAGCTGGCGGACGGTCTGCAGCGGCTGGGTCATGTCACTTCTCCGGGCGAGGTTTATCGCAGACACTAACCTTGCGGGACGTCTCTGGCCAGTGCCGGTCGCGTCCGAAGGATATGAAAGCACACCAGAGGGGGACCCACGATGCATCCGCCGAGATTCGGCCTTTTCCTGCTGCCCAACGACGTCCGCGAAGCCACCACGGCGGCCCGCCGTGCCGAGGACGATGGCTACTACTCGATTTCCGTCAACGATCACTTCTACTCGCCCTTCGGCGGGCCGCGCACGCCGCAGCTCGAATGCTTCACGGTGCTGACCGCGATGGCGATGGTCACGCGCCGCGTGAAGCTGGCGCCGGCCGTGGTCGCCGCGTCCTTCCGCTCGCCGGCGCTGCTCGCAAAGTGCGCGACGACGCTGGACCATGCGAGCGAAGGCCGCCTGATTCTCGGTCTCGGTGCCGGCTGGCAGGTCAGCGAGTACGTCGCTCATGACTACCCGTTTCCGCCGACGGCGCAGCGCGTCGAGGAGCTCGGCGAACATCTGCAGATCCTGAAGGCGCTGTGGACGCAGGACGAGCCGGCGTTCAAGGGCCGGTACTTCGCGGTCGAGAACGGCGGCAACAACCCGAAGCCGCTGCAGCGGCCAGGCCCGCCGATCATGCTCGGCGGCTCGGCGCCATCGATTCTGAAGCTCGCCGCCGAGCACGCGACGGTGCTGAACATCATCCCGCCGACCTCGAACGGCAAGGACTTCCCGAACGATCCGGAAGCGACGGTGAAGTTCACGATGGACGTGATGAAGAAGAAGATCGCCGCGCTCGGCGAGCTGATGCGCGCGCAGGGCCGCCAGCCGTCCGACATCGAGCTCGGCGGGCTGCTGCTGCTGGGCCTGTCGCGGCGCGAGAACGATCCCGCGCTCGTCGACATGGCGAAGAAGCTCGGCTATCCCGATCTCGCCGCCGCCCAGCGCTCGCCCGTCGCCCTGCTCGGCACGCCCGCACAGGTGCGCGACGAGATCGCGCGCCGCATCGAGGACACGGGCGTCACCTACTACATGATGTTCGCCGCCACCGACGAATCGTGGACGCTGTTCTCGAAGGAGGTGCTGCCGCACTTCGCGCGGTAAGCACCTGCTCCCGTAGCCCGGAAGAAGCGCAGCGGAATCCGGGTTCCGGCCTTGCAGTTTGCTGCAAGGTCGTTTTTGCCACAGAGAACACCGAGAACACAGAGGGGGATCGAGGTGGCGTAACTGCAGGCTTCGGGGCCTGCGGACTTCGTGATCGAAGTCCGGACACTTACGTTGTCGATCGTTTTTTTTTCTCTTTCTTCCTCCGTGTTCTCTGTGTTCTCGGTGGTAAAAAACGGCTTTGAAGACGGCCGCGACGGCAGGTCGTGAAACCTACGCCGCCTTGCTGCGCCGGCCGTTCTGCGCAGGCGTCGGCGGGCGGCGGTGGAACTGGCCGTCCTTCATCACCATCAGGATCTTCGAGCGATCCTGCAGCAGGGTCAGATCGGCGAGCGGGTCGCCGTCGACCAGGAGCAGATCGGCGAGATAGCCGTCCTTCACGCGCCCGAGCAGTTCGCCGCTCGCGCCGGCCCAGGCTTCGCCGCCGTAGGCCGTCGCGGCGCGCAGCGCTTCCCAGGGCTTCAGGCCGAACAGATTGACCATGTGCTCGAGATCGCGGCAGTCCTGGCCGATCGGCAGCCACGCGAAGCCGTAGTCGCCGAAGGGCAGCACGCGGATGCCGGCCTTGTGCATCTTCGTCATGACCTTGCAGCCCTCGACGAGCTCGCGCTTGTTGCCGATGGCGGTCGCGACTTCCTCGGTGATGCCCCAGTCCTTGGCCTCGTAGGTCGTGTTGTAGCGCGCAGCGATCGCGGGGATCACCCAGTGCCTGCGCGCATGCTTCGCGAGCAGATCGATCGTTGCGTCGCTCGCGAAGGTCGCATGATTGATGAACTCGACGCCGTAGCCGATGCACTGGCGCACGCCGCTGTCGGCATGTGCATGCGCGGCGACGCGCTTGCCGAGGTTCTGCGTGGTCTCGCAGATCGTGCGCACCTCGTCCTCGGTCATCGGATTGCGATCGCCGGCGAGGCGGCCGAGCGTGAAGCTGTCGCCGGAGTTGTTGAACTTCACGATGTCGGCGCCTTCGCGCACCATCTGCCGGATCGACTTGCGGAACTCTTCCACGCCGTTGCAGACGATGCCTATCGACGGCACGTAGAGATCCAGTCGCGAGTCGTCGCCGACGCCGCCGCTGACCGTGTACTCCGGCGTGCAGGCCCGGATGCGCGGCCCCGGAAACTCGCCCTTGTCGACCGCGTTGCGCACGACGATCTCGAGCCGCGGCTTCGCCGAGGCCATGCCGACGACCGCGGTGAAGCCGTAGTCGAGGTAGGTCTTCGCGTTGCGCAGCGTGACGAGCAGGTTTTCCTCGACCGGCAGCGCCGTGATGTCGGCGAGGCTCACCGCGTTGTTGTACGTGAAGTGGCAGTGCGCGTTGACGAGGCCCGGCATCAGGGTCGCGCCGCCGCCGTCGACGACTTCGCTCGCGGCCTCGCGCGGCAATGCCTGCCGGCCGGTCGCGACGCGCTTGATGCGGTTGCCTTCGACCAGCACTTCGCCCGCTTCGGACTTGGGTTTCGTGCCTTCGAAGATCCTGACGTTGGTGAACAGCGTGGCGCTCATCGAACCTCCCCTGGACGCGGCGGTCGCGTCGTCGTCGGCCGCATCGATGTTGTCGTTCAGATCGGCGGCGGTGTCCGCGCCGACAGCCTGGCGCGCAGCGCGTCCGGCAATTCGGCCGCTGCCAGCTCGCCTTGCGCGCTGGCCCAGTAGCGCCGCGCGGTCGCGAGCAGCGCGTCGACGTCCGCCAGCGTGCAACGGCTGAAGCGGTAGGTCCACCGTCGGGCGCCGCGCAGGCCGACGTTGCACGGGCTGCGGCAGCCGTTGAGGCAGGCAACCTCACGGATTACGAGCCCCTCGCCCGTCATCGCCAGCCGTTCGCGCAGCGCGCGGGCGAGCCGTGCACCCTGCGACTCCGTCACGCGTGCCGCGTCGCGCACGCAGGTCGTGCAGACGAAGAGCAACGCGGGCGGCGTCGCCTCGCCGCGCGCGGGCGTCAAGCGCCGGCGCCGTAGAAGCGGCGCATCGCCGCGACCGTCTCGACGGGCTTCTCGACCGCCGTCCAGTGACCGCAGGCGTTCAGCAGTTCGACATCGGCGCGTGGCAACTCGGCCGCCAGCGCCTCGACGCTTGCCGGCGGCGCCGTCGTGTCCTCGTGGCCGGATACGAGCAGCGTCGGGCACCGCATCGTGGCGGGATCCGCGCGACGGCCCGTCGCGAGCGCGCGGCAGTGCGCGGCATAGCCCGCGGGCGGCTGCCGCAGCAGCATCTCGCGCACGAAGCCCGTGACGACAGGCCGCGTGTCGCGCGTCTCCGCCGACAGGCCGCGCTCGCAGACCGCGGCGGCGATCGGCTCCATGCCCTGCCCGAGCGCCGTCGCCGCCCGCGCTTCGAGCAGCGGGCGCGCGGCGTCCGGCAGCTCGGCGAGCGGTCCCAGCAGCACGAGATCGCGCACGCGCTCGGGCGCGAGCGCGGCGAGATGCTGGCAGAGGATGCTGCCCATCGAATGGCCAGCAACACGCGCCCGCGCGATGCCGAGCGCGTCGAGCAGGGCGAGCAGGACGCGCGCGAGGCTCTCGAAGCTCGGCGGGCTCGCGAGCGGCGAACGGCCGGCGCCGGGCAGATCGGGCGCCAGTATGCGATGCGTGCTCGCGAAGGCCGCGACGACGGGCGCCCAGAAATTCGCGGTGCCGCCGAGCCCGTGGACGAGCAGCAGCGCGTCCGGCGCATCGGCGTTGTACTGATCGCAGTAAACGATCTCGCCGTCGAGCTCGAGTTTCATGCCTGCGCCTCTCAGCCGATCCGGTTCTCGATTTCGCCGATCCCGGCGATCGCGATGCGCACGACGTCGCCGGCTTGCAAGAACTTCGGCGGCTTGAAGCCGACGCCGACGCCGGCCGGCGTGCCCGTCGCGATGATGTCGCCGGGCGCGAGGCTCATGCTGGCCGCGATCGTCGCGACGATCGTCGGCACGTCGAAGATCATGTCGCGCGTGTTCGCCTGCTGGCGCAGCTCGCCGTTGACCCAGCAGGCGATGTCGATGTTCGCGTGATCGAGCTCGTCGGCGGTGACGATCCAGGGCCCGATCGGGCAGAAGGTGTCGATCGACTTGCCGAGCAGCCACTGCTTGTGCCGGACCTGCAGATCGCGCGCGGTGACGTCGTTGACGATGGTGTAGCCCCACACGTGGCGCATCGCCGTGTCCTTCGCGATGCGGCGACCGCCGCGCCCGATGACGACGCCGAGCTCGGCTTCGTAGTCGATCTCGACGGATTGCTCCCACGGCGGCAGCACGCTGTCGTGCGCGCCGATCATCGTGCACGGCGCCTTGGTGAAGAGGATCGGGAACTCGGGCACGGGGTCGCTCAGGCTCTTTGCGGTGCCGTCATAGCCGCTCTTGGTGAACTCGGCGGCGTGCGCGACGTAGTTCTTGCCGACGCACAGCACGTTCTTGCTCGGCTGCGCGATTGGCGGCAGCAGGCGCACCTCGTCGAGCGCGACGTATTCGCGCGTGCCGCGCGGCCGCTCGCCGTCGAGATCGCGCTCGATGAGTCGGATCATCGGATCGCCGCCGCCGTCGTGGGCGGGCAGCAGTTCGAGGCGGCGCCCGGCGACGTCGACGAGGCCGAGGCGGACCGAATCACGGAACAGGAAACGGGCGATCTTCATCGCAGACTCCAGGCAAGCGAAAACTCATGAGGCGCGTGCGGCGCCGGTTTGCCCCGCACGTTCGCGGGCGAGCA
>JBFWSI010000183.1:0-7293 GCA_050248455.1 Gammaproteobacteria bacterium
CGACGGCAGCGGCAAGTGCCGGCTCGGCTTCTGCTACATGGGCCTCACGCTGGAAGAACTGCAAGCGGTCGCGCAGGCCAGGACCAGCGCCAAGGTCACCGTGCTGCGCGACCTCGATGCCGCGTCCTTCCGCGCGCATCTGCTGCGCGCGAACGATCCGAGCCGCCGCTACATCGTCAACTTCAGCCGCAAGCCGATCTTCGGTGCCGGCGCCGGCCACCATTCACCGATCGCCGGCTACCTGAGCGAGCAGGATCTGGTGCTCGTCCTCGACGTGAACGAAGCGTTCGAGCCCTGGCTGATCGAGCGCGACCGCCTCTTCGCCGCGATCGATACGGTCGACGCGCAGAGCGGCAGGAAGCGCGGCTTGCTCCTCATCGAGCCCTAGGGAAACTCCGCAAAGGCAAAAACGGCGAATCCCGACCTGCGTCGGACTCGCCGACGCTCACTGCGCGAACACCACCTGGTTGCGGCCGTTGCGCTTGGCGCTGTAGAGGGCCTCGTCCGCGCGCTGCAGGAGCTGGTGGATGTCCTGCGGTCCCAACGCCGTTTCGCTGCAGGCGACGCCGACGCTCGCCGACATCGAGATCGTGCGCCGATCCATGCTGACGGGCCGCTGCGCGATGTTCGCGCGCACGCGCTCGGCGATCGAGGCGACGCGGCTCGCCTCGCGCTCGACGAGCACGATCAGGAACTCCTCGCCGCCGTAGCGGCCGACCGCATCGTAGGGCCGGACCGCCTCGATCATGCGTTCCGCGGCCGTGCGCAGCACGCGGTCGCCGGTGAGATGGCCGTAGCTGTCGTTGATGTCCTTGAAGTTGTCGAGATCGACCATCGCGACGCCGACCAGGGTCTTGGTGCGCCGGGCGCGCGCGTGCTCGCGCTGAAGGATCTCGAGGATGCCGGCGCGGTTCCAGGTCTGCGTCAGCGGATCGATGAACACCTGGCGGCGCGCGACGTCGAGATCGCTCGCGAGCTCGGAACGTGCCTGCGCCAGCGCGCCGACCTGCAGCTCGGCCTCGACGATCGCCGCGA
The DNA here is from genome assembly GCA_050248455.1 of Gammaproteobacteria bacterium. Taxonomy (GTDB): domain Bacteria; phylum Pseudomonadota; class Gammaproteobacteria. Next base: position 1,036 of record JBFWSI010000183.1, read on the forward strand.
GATCGCGCAGCGTCGTCAGCTCGGCCTCGCCGAACTGGCGCGGCACGGTGTCGGCGACGCATACGCCGCCGATGCGGCGCCCGTCCGGCGCGTACAGCGGGTGAGAGGCGTAGAAACGCAGCTTCGGCGCCTCGGTCACGATCGGCAGCGACGAAAAGCGCGGATCGAGCGTCGCATCGGGCACGACCAGCGGGCCGTCGACGACGAGCGCCGTATCGCAGACGCTCAGATGACGCGGCAGACTCTGCAGCGCGATGCCGCGCATCGACTTGTACCAGACACGCTCGCGATCGACGAGCGCGATCGCGGCGAACGGCGCGGCGACCGCGATACAGGCGAGGCGCGTGACGCGATCGAAGCGTTCTTCGCCGGCCTGATCGAGGACGCGGAGTCGGCGCAGCGAGGCGAGTCGCAGGTCTTCATCGCGCGCCGGCGGATGGGAATGCATCGGGAGGTCCCGACCTCGCAGCGAGTAGCGTTACAGCGTGACGGCCGGGGCCGCCGAATCGTTCTGGCGTGGACCGCAGCGTCTGCAGCCATGCGTTTTGTCCGACGATCTTCCCGAATTCACCTTGGACCCGCAAGCGGCATACGCGCCCTGCGACCCGTCCCGCAGCGTTATACTGCGGCTCACTCCGCATCCACCGCGGCCACCGTCGAGCAATCTGCCACTATTATCGGTCCCAGCGGATCGCGGCCACGGTCGCGGCGCGCATCCGGGTCCCACCACGAGACATGCCATGCAGGACATCGCCGCGCGCATTCGCGACATTCCCGACTTTCCGTCGCCGGGCATCGTGTTCAAGGATCTGACGCCCGTGATGCGCGATGCGCGACTGCTGCGCGCCGCGGCCGAGGAGCTGGCGCGTCCGTTCCTCGCCGACGACGTGACGGTGGTGCTCGGCATGGAGGCGCGCGGGTTCATCTTCGGCAGCCTCGTCGCCGCCGAGCTAGCCGCGGGATTCGTTCCCTTGCGCAAGCCCGGCAAGCTGCCGTGGCTGACGCATCGCGTGGCCTACGATCTCGAGTACGGTTCCGCGGCGCTGGAGATGCACCGGGACGCCGTCGGTCCCGGCGACCGCGTCCTGCTCGTCGACGACCTGATCGCGACGGGCGGCACCGCGGCCGCGAGCCTCGCGCTCGCCGCGCAGAACGGCGCGACGGTGATCGGCGCCGCGTTCGTCGTCGAGCTGGACTTCCTGAACGGCCGTCGCGCCCTCGGCGACTGCCGCGTCCATGCACTGGTGCACTACTGAGCCCGGGTCGGGCGAGGCGACGCGCACGATGTGCATCCTGCTGACCGCCTGGCGCGAACATGCACGCTACGATTTGGTCGTGGCGGCGAATCGTGACGAATTCCATGCGCGGCCGTCGGCCCCGGCCGCGCCCTGGCGCGATCATCCCGAGCTCGTCGCCGGACGCGATCTCGAGGCCGGCGGCACCTGGCTCGGCGTCGCGCGCAGCGGCCGTTTCGCCGCGGTGACGAACCTCAGGCGGCCGGGACAGGCGGCAGGATCGCGCTCGCGTGGGCTGCTGGTGTCCTCGTGGCTGCAGTCGAACCTCGCCGCGCGCGAGCACGCTGCGACGCTGGTGAACGACGCCGACGACTATGCGGGCGTCAATCTGATCTTCGCCGATGCCGATGCGCTGTGTGCCTGGTCGAACCAGGACAATCGCGTGCGGACGCTGGACGCCGGCGTCTACGGCCTCAGCAACGCGGCACTCGACGTGGAATGGCCCAAGGTCACGCGCTTGAAGCACGCGTACGCACGACACCGGGCGCTCGAAGGCGACGCCCTGGTCGACGCGCTGCTTGCCGTGCTGCGCGACGACACGCTCGCCGTCGACGCCGAACTGCCGGACACCGGCATCGGTCTCGCGCGCGAGCGCGTGCTGTCGCCGATCTTCATCGACGGCGGCGGCTACGGGACACGCTGCTCGTCGGTGGTGCTGCGCGAACCCGGCGGCCGCACGCTATTCGTCGAACGTCGTTACGACGCCGCCGGCCGCGCCTGCGGCGACAGCCGCTACGAGCTCACGACAGGAGGCACGCGCACATGACCATCGCCGCCGCATCGACCACCGTCCGCCACGACGGCGCGCTGCATGCGCGCTACGCCCGCGTCCGCGCGATCACCGAGGCGCTTGCCGCGCCGCTGTCCGCCGAGGACGCCTGCGCGCAGTCGATGCCGGATGCGAGCCCGGCGAAGTGGCATCTCGCGCACACCACGTGGTTCTTCGAAACGGTCGTCATCGAAGCGCTGGAGCCGGCCTACCGCTCGCCCTACGCGGGCTATCGCGTGCTGTTCAATTCCTACTACCAGGGCATCGGACCCCAGCATGCGCGGCCCTCGCGTGGCCTGCTGACGCGTCCCTCGCTCGCCGAAGTGCTCGATTACCGGCATGCGACCGACGACCGCGTGAAGCGCCACCTGGCGAGCGGCGTGTCGCCCGCGATCGCCGCGCTCGTCGAGCTCGGCCTGCAGCACGAACAGCAGCACCAGGAACTGCTGTTGATGGACGTGAAGCATCTGTTCGCGCAGAACCCGCTCGCCCCCGCCTATGCCGCGCTGCCGCTGCCGCCGCGCGCGGCGACCGGCGCCTCGCGCTGGCTGCACCACGACGGCGGGCTGATCGAGATCGGCGCCGGTGACGCGGGTTTTGCCTTCGACAACGAAGGCCCGCGCCATCGCTGCTTTCTCGCGCCCTATGCCCTCGCCTCGCGGCCCGTGACGAACGCCGAGTTCGCGGCCTTCATCGCCGCCGGCGGCTATCGCGAACCGCTGCTGTGGCTCGCCGACGGCTGGAGCACGGTGCAGCGTGAAGGCTGGGCGCATCCAGCGTACTGGCTGCCGCGTGAGGACGGCGGCCACGACGAATTCACGCTCGGCGGCCGCCGCCCGCTCGACGCCGATGCGCCGGTGTGTCACGTCAGCTACTACGAGGCCGATGCCTACGCACGCTGGGCCGGTGCACGACTGCCGACCGAGCAGGAATGGGAACATGCCGCCGCCGCTCTCGCAGTCGACGGCAATTTCCTCGCGCGCGGCCTGCTGCATCCGGCCGCGGCACCGGGCGAGGGCCTGGTGCAGATGTACGGCGACGTCTGGGAATGGACCGCGAGTCCCTACGTGCCCTACCCCGGCTTTCGCCCGCTCGCGGGCACCGCCGCGGAGTACAACGGCAAGTTCATGGCGAACCAGCTGGTCCTGCGCGGCGGCGCTTGCATATCATCGCGCGAGCATCTGCGCGCGAGCTATCGCAACTTCTTCTACCCGCACCAGCGCTGGCCGTTCACGGGCCTGCGTTTGGCGCGGGATTCGTTAATTTAGCCACGGAGGGCACGGAGGAAGAATTTGGATTGATCAGGCGGCACCGAAACGCCTATGCCGAGGGTGGCGCCGAGGATCCGGTAACTCCCTCTACCCGACCCCATCTTCCCCCGTGCCCTCCGTGGCTGGATCCCCCAGCGCCAACCCCAGGCACGTCACGAACCTCAGCTCGACAGCCCGCCATTGACCTTCAAGGTCTGGCCGGTGATGAAGGCGGCGTCGTCGGAGGCGAGGTAGACGACGGCGGCGGCGACGTCGGCAGGCAGGCCGAAGCGGCCCAGCGGCGTCGCCGCCTCGACGGCGGCGCGATAGTCGCTGGCCATGTCGGCGGCGGCGAAGGCCGTTTCGATCCAGCCGGGGGCGACTTCGTTGACGCGCACGGCCGGGGCGAGCGAGCGCGCGAGAGCGCGCGTGAAGCCCGTGACGCCCGCTTTCACGGCGGCGAACATCTCCGGATTGCGGCCGCCCATGCCGCGCAGCGCGAGATCCCAGGACATGTTGACGATCGAGCCGCGCGACTGCGCGAGCTCGTCGGCGACGGCCCACGAGCAGAGAATGGTGCCGCGCAAGTCGGTGTCGACGAGCCGCGCGAGCTTGTCGGCGTCGTCGAGTTTCGCGCCGGCGCCGGTGAGGATGTCGGCGCCGGCGAAATTGCACCAGGTGTCGATGCCGCCGAGACGCGCGCGGGCGGTGGCGACGAGCGGCGCGATCGTCGACGCCTCGCCGACGTCGGCGGCCACGGCCGAGGCCTCGCCGCCGGCGGCCTCGATGGCGGCGACCACGGCGGCCGCCTTCGCATGCGACAGACGGTAGACCACCAGCACGCGCGCGCCTTCCGCCGCGCAGCGCAGTGCGACGCCGCGTCCGATCCCGCTGCTCGCGCCGGTGACGACGATGCGCTTGCCGGCGAGCCTGCCCTGCGCGGCCGTCACGGCGCTATTTGACCTTGATCTGCGTCGGCTTCGTGACGGGCCATTCCTGCTTCATCACGACTTCGCCCATCGTCGAACCCGGCGTCAGCTGCCCCTGGTAGATGACGTAGCGCCCACCGGGCTCCTCGTCGGTCGCGGGGCTTTCGGTCCAGATCCACATGTGGCCGGCGAGCGTATCGATGATCAGCGCCTTCTCGGTGCCGAACTCGGTGCCGGAGTCGATCGGGATCGCCTGGAAGCGTTCCTCGGCGATTGCCGCCGTCGTCCACCCCAGCAGGGCGAGGGCCATCAGGAGAATCGGTCGCATCGTTGTCCCTTTCGCTTCGAGTCGTTGTCGAGTGGCCGTCGAGCACCGCTGCCTGCGCAGCGTTTCCTCAGCGATCCGTCGCGGACACCCGGTAGGCGAACCGCTCCGGCGCCGTGATCACGTAGACGGCCGGCTGCCCGCGCAGCCGCGTCTGCAGCCAGGGGATCGCGCCCTGGACCACGTCGGGCGCGGCCGCGAGCAGCGGCAGGTCCAGTTCGAAGTATCGGCCGCTCGCGTCATAGCTTACGCGGCGACGGCTCGTGGCGCCGCCGTCGGCGCCCGTGCCGACCGCGAGCGCCTGCCAGTCGACGCGCTCGCCGTGCTGGAACACCGCGCGCAGCGCTTCTTCGAGCAGGCGCAGCTCACGCGTCAGGGATACGCAGGCGCGCTGCTTGAGCCGGAGGTGACGCATGTCCTCGAACACGCAGTGCAAGCCGTCCTCCTGCGCGTACAGCGGCGGCGCGCGATCGGCGAGCGACCATTCGCCGCGCAGCTCGCGCTCGCGCGCGACGACACGCTCGTCGACGGTCGGCGCCTGGTCCGTCGCACAGGCGTCCGCGACGCATAGCGCCTGCGCGATCGCCGCCTCGAAGGCGGCCTGTCGGTCCGGCCGCGCCGCCGACACCATCACCTGCTCGGTGCCGACGATCAGCCGCACCGCATGCCGTCCCTCGCGCGCGATGGCCAGCGCCGCGCCCGCGCGCAGCTGCGTGCGCACGCGCTGCAGGCGCGCGACGAACTCGCGCGTCCCGCGCTGCCACGGGGAAGCCGCGCCGTCGCCGCGGCCAGCGCCGAGCTCGGCCGCATAGGAATCGATCAGCGCATCGAGCGCGGCCTCGGCATAGCGGCGGCGCGCGTCCTCGCCGGCCTGCGGCAGGCCGTCGACGAGCACATCGTAACGCGTCATCGACGGCAGGCCTTCCGCTGCGGGCGGCGCGGCGCTCGCACCGCTCACGCAGCTCGCGAGCAGCATGCAGCCGAGCACGCGGCGTGCGCCGCGCCAGCGATGCATCACGGCAGGCCGAGCTCCACCTGCAGCATCGCGTAGTGATCCTCGAAGAAGAGATCGGCGCGCGCCGCGTCGAAGGGCAGCCAACGGGCCTGCGCCGCGTCGTCGCCGCCCTGCACCGCCGGTGCAGGCCTGTCGGCGGGCAGCTCGTAGCGATGAAGATGCGTGACGATGCGTCCGCGCAGCGAGCGCAGCGGATGATCGTAGACGCGCACGGCACTACAGTCCTCGTCGCCGAGCACCAGCCCGGTTTCCTCGCGCAGCTCGCGCAGCGCGCTGTCGCGGATGAACTCGTGCACGTCGATGAAGCCGCCCGGCAGCGCGAGCAGGCCCACGCCGGGTCGCCGGCCGCGCGCGATGACGAGCACCTGCTCGCCGTGCGTCACCAGCGCGTCGACCGTGACGAAAACCGGGGTATAGGGCGCGGCGGCCCAGTCGTCGCGATAGCGCTGCACGAAACGGAACTCTTCGCGCAGCTCGCGCCGCAAGGGCTCGTCGAGACTCGCGATCAGCCAATCGTGCAGCGGTGCCGGCACGGCTTCGAAGGCGAGCCTCGGCTGCGCGCCGAGCAGGCGCTCGTGCAGCGTCGGCACGAAGGCCGGCGCATCGACCTCGCCCATCTGCCAATCCGGGAAGAGCGGTGCGTAATAGCGCGCGCCTTCGCGCTCGAGGCCGTAG
>JBFWSI010000184.1:0-7270 GCA_050248455.1 Gammaproteobacteria bacterium
GTGGGAGCCGATCGACGCGATCAGCTTCTTCAAGGACTTCCAGCTGCACGGCCCCGCCTATCCGGCGACCTTCGTGCTGGGCCTGCAGTCGCTGAAGGTCACGGCAGGCAGCTTCGAGCTCACCGGCGGCGATGCGCCGGGCGCCTTCGCCGCGCTGGTCTCGCTCGGCGGCTTCGAAGTCGATGCGGGTTCGATCAGCCTCGTGCCCGGCACCGAGCCCGGCGCGCACGCGGTGTTCCTCGGCCTCGGCGGCGAAGGCAATTTCAAGTTCGACAGCTGTGAGGGCTGCGGCTCGACCTTCCTGTTCACCGATCCCTTCCTGCAGGCGGGCGCGCCGGTGTCGGGCTTCTTCGTCACGGGACTCATCCAGAACCTCGCGCTCGACGGCATCCTGTCGATGCTCGATCGCGAGGAGGATGAAGACACCCGGAAGAAGCGCTGCAACTGAGGCGGCGCGAGCAGCGCATCATCGACCCGGGGGTCTGCCGTCCGGCCGGCCCCCCTGCTATCCTCCGGCTTCCGATAATGGCCGTGCGCAGCTTCTGCGAGCGTTCACGGCCCACCGTCAGACTATCCCGAGGAGACCTGCGATGCGCGAACTCACCCTGGCCGAAGTCAAGACGCTGCTCGAAGAAGGCGTTGCCTATGCGCAATCGGTCGGCCGACCGAGCTCGATCGCGGTGGTCGACTTCGGCGGCCATCTGCGCGGCGGCCTGCGCCCGGACAAGGGCCGGATCGCGAACATCCTGATCGCCGAGAAGAAAGCCTGGACCGCGGTCGCCTTCCAGCGGCCGACCGACATGGTGCGCGACGTGATGCTGCCCGGCGCCTTCGGTTACGGCCTGCAACACACCGACGAGCGCATCTGCATGGTCGGCGGCGGCTTCCCGATTTTCGACGAGCAGGGCGAGGTCATCGGCGGCATCGGCGCGAGCGGCGGCACGATCGAGGAAGACTGCGAATGCTGCCTCGTCGGCATGCGCAAGCTCGGCTTCAAGACCGAGTTCGCCAATCCGCTCGCCGCCAAGAAATAATCACGCAACGGGTTTCTCCGCATGGGCGCCATCCGCATCGATCCCGCCACTGAGACCGAGCCGTCGGGCCTGCCGGCCGAGCTCGGCTTCGGTCGCTACTTCAGCGATCGCATGTTCAGCCAGCGCTACGCCGCGGGAAGCTGGCACGATGCCCACATCGGTCCCTATCGCCCCTTGACGCTCGATCCGGCCGCGCAGGTGTTCCACAACGGGCAGATGATCTTCGACGGCACCAAGGCCTATCGCCGTCCGGACGGCGACATCAACCTGTTTCGCGTCGAGAAGAACGCCGCGCGCTTCAATCGCTCGGCCGAGCGCATGGGCATGCCGGCGGTGCCGATCGACGATCACGTCGCGGCGATCGAGACGCTGGTCGGTCTCGAGCATCGCTGGGTACCGTCGCAGCCGGACGCCGCGCTCTACATCCGGCCGGTGATGATCGCGACCGAGAAGGCGCTCGCCGTGCGCGCGCCGCTCGAATACCTGCACTACATCATCCTGAGCCCGGTGAGCCCGTATTTCGCCGGGGGCTTCGCGCCGGTATCGGTGTACGTCAGCCACGACTACGTGCGCGCGGTGCGCGGAGGCACCGGCGAGGCGAAGACGCCGGGCAACTACGCCGGCAGCGTCAAGGCCACCGAGATCGCCATCGCGCAGGGCTACCAGCAGGTGCTGTGGCTGGACGCGGTCGAACGCCGCTACGTCGACGAGGTCGGTGCGATGAACATCGCCTTCGTCTATGACGGCGGGCTGCTGCGCACGCCGGCGCTGTCCGGTGCGATCCTGCACGGCGTGACGCGCGAGTCGGTGCTGACGCTCGCCCGCGATATCGGGCTCGACGCCGAGGAGGCGCGCATCGATTTCCTCGAGGTGATCGACGACATCGCGCGCGGGCGGATCACCGAGGTCTTCGGCATGGGCACGGGCGCCGTGATCGCGCCGGTCGGCCGCCTGCGCTACCAGGAGCGTGACATCGTGCTGAACGGCGGCGAGCCCGGCCCCGTCGCGCGCCGGCTCTACGAGGAGCTGACGGGCATCCAGTTCGGCCGCCTGCCCGATCGCCACGGCTGGACGCGCAAGATCCGCGTGCGCGGCGACTGAGCCGGCGCGGCGGACAGCGGCATATTCCAAGGGCGCTACGTCAGCGCTCGTACAACACAGAGGAGGTCGACATGGCTTATTCGGTTCTGGTGGAACGCACGGTCGCCGTGCCGCGGTCGAAGATCTACGCCGCGTTGATCGATTTCGGCGGCATCAACAAGCTCCTGCCGGACGCGATCGAAAGCTGCAAGCTCGAAGGCTCCGGCATCGGCTCCTGCCGGCACATCGTGCTCAAGGGCCAGCCGGGCAAGGTCGTCGAACGCCTGGAAGCGGCTTACGACGGTCATCTGTTCTCGTACTCGATCGTCGCCGACTCGCCGCTGCCGCTGGATCACTATCACGCCGTGGTGCAGCTCGAAGACGCGCCGAACGGCGGCACCTACATTGCCTACGGCAGCAACTGGGTCGCCAAGGGCGCGCCCGAAGGCGACGTGAAGGCGATGCTGACCGGGCTGTACAACGCGATCATCGACGCGATCGCGAAGTAGGGCGGCTCGAAGATCCCGGGTTCCGCTCCGCTGCACCCGGGCTACGAGATTACGGGGCGTCCGATCTCGTAGCCCGGAAGAAGCGAAGCGGAATCCGGGTCACGGCCGCCAGGCCGTTCGCGGCGTCGAAACCTCGCAAGCGATCGCGAGGATGCGCACCTCTGCGTGAGGCCGTGCCGACGTCTCGCCGGATTCCGCGGCGCTGCGCCCCGCTCCTTCCGGGCTACGGGATCGCAATCCTGCAGCCCGGAGAGGTCCACGGACGTCGTGACTCACGCGTTCCTGAACGCCGGCATCACTTCCTTCGCGAACAGCTCCAGCGAGCGCGTGCCCTTGCGCGGGTCGAGGCCCGGGAACTGGCAGTCCATGATGAAATCCGTGCATCTGTACTGCTGCACGAACTTCTCCATCTTGCGCGCGACCTGATCGGGCGTGCCGATCATCAGGTGCTCGGCGAGCGGCGAATGTCGGATGTCCTCGGCGCGCGTGATCGGCAGCGGCGCGTCGTCGCCTTCGGCGTCCTTCGCTTCGGCGAGGATGTCGTGGTAGAAGTCGAACAGGTGGAAGAGGTGGTGCTGGCATTCCTCCCAGGCCTGATCTTCCTTCTCCGCGCAATAGACCATGCGCAGCTGAGCGATCTTGAAGTCGGCCGGATTGCGGCCGGTCGCCTTCAGCGTGTCGAGATACAGCGGCGCCGGATCCGGGCCCAGCGTGCCCATCAGGTGATAGCCCATCTCCGCCGCGCGCTTGATCGCCTTCGGTCCGCGCGCGCCGATCCAGATCGGCGGATGCGGCTGCTGCACCGATTTCGGCGATAGCGTCATGTCCTTCACCTGCGTGTACTTGCCGTCGAAGCTCACCTTGTCCTGCGTGAACAGCTTGACCATCAGGTCGATGCCTTCGCGCATGCGCGAGCCGCGCTCGCTGCGATTCATGCAGAACGCATTCCACTCGTGATAGGAGTAGCCCTGGCCGATGCCGTAATCGATGCGCCCATTGGAGATGATGTCGGCGCAGGCCAGATCTTCGGCCGCGCGCACCGGATGGATGAAGGGCAGCAGCAGGATGAAGGTGCCGATGCGGATGCGGCTGGTGCGCGCCGCGATCGCGGTGGCGGTCGGCATCAGCGCGGGGTTGTAGGCATCCTCGGTGAAATGGTGCTCGGTGAGCCACACGTTGTCGTAACCGAATTCCTCCGCACGCACGATTTGATCGAGGATGGCGTTGTAGAACTCGGGAAAGGGCTTGCGCCATTTCACCGGATTGCGGAAGTCTTCCATAAAGCCGAATCGCATCTGTCTCCCCTCGTCGTTGCTGTGGTTCGTCGGTGTCGGGACGGTGGTCAGGCCGTGGCCCCAGTCGCTAAGCTTGCCGCAGCGGGCGCCTTGCCTGCTTCATCCGGCTGGTGGTAAGCGCGCTCGTGTGCACTGCGGCGCGAGCGCGCCGCCGGTTCCGCCGCCCGGGCAGCGTAACGCGAGCCCGCGCGGCCTGCCAATGACGGCCGCGCGCCGCGAGGAAGCCCTTCCGTGAGTGACTACGCTCTATCGCCGACAGACGAATTTCCCCACGCACCTACGGCGGAATCGAATTTCAACGAAAGCGTCTACATGAACGCTTTCGATCCCGTGCGCCGCATGGGCGGCTGGATGCGTCTCGGCAATCGCGTCAACGAGGGCTACGCGGAGCTGTCGGTGTGCCTGTACCTGCCCGACGGGCGCATTGCCTGCCAGTTCCAGCGCCCGGCGATCGCGCACAACGAGGCCTTCGATGCCGGCGGCCTGTCGGTCGAAGTCCGCAAGCCCTTGCGCGAGCTCGTGATGCGCTACACGGGCGAGCTGATGGTGGTCGACGATCCGAACCTGCTGCGCTCGCCCAAGCGCCTCTTCGCCGAAGCGCGGAGGGCGCCCGCCAGCGTCCTGTGGCAGCACGTCGGCACCTCGCCCGTGCACGGCGGTGTGCCTCGCGACCCGGCGCAGCAGACGCTCTACGGCCGCGATTTCTCGCTGGGCCACTTTAACCAGCACACGCGCGTCGGCGGCGAAATCCGCATCGGCGACGAGAGCTGGCCCGTCGACGGCTGCGGCTGGCGCGATCACTCCTGGGGCCCGCGCTACTGGCAGAACATCCTCTTCGATCGCCTGTACATGGCGAACTTCGGGCCGGAGCGCGGGATCATGCTGCTCAAGATCGCGAACCGCGACGGCGCCGTGCGCCGCGGCGGCGTGCTGCAGATCGACGAGACCTACGAAGAGATCACCGATCTCGACATCCACAACGAGTGGAACGAGGCGAAGGATCCGGTCAGCTTCGTCGTCACGGCGCGTACCGCCCGGCGCAGCGCGATCATCCGCGGGCGCATTCTCAACTGCGCGCCGCTGCGCAACCGCCGCGACGAGGGCGGCGTCGTGCTCGAATCGCGCATCGCCGAGTGTTATACCGAGCTCGAATGGGACGGCCACCAGGGCTTCGGCATGACCGAGTACGTCGAACGCCTCGTCGACGGCGTGCCGGCGGGGTATCCGCTGTAGCGCGGCCGAGCCTAGCGAATCCGGGCTCTGTGCCGGCTCATGCGCCGAATGAATTTAGCCGCGGAGGGCACGGAGGAAGAAAGGGATTGTTCGAAGCCCCCGCAGCATCGGCGCCTATAGCCGTGATCGAGTCACGGAGGCGCAGATCCAGTCAATCTCTTCCGCTGAACGCAAATACGCTCCCCTGCGTGTCGATTACCGTCATGCCCGCGCCAGCGGGCATCCACGTACTCCCTCGGCGCCCGGCGTGGAAAAAGAATCGCCCGACGGAGACCTTCTCGTCAGGCGTGGATTCCCGCTGGCGCGGGAATGACGAAGGAGGGGGCTTCTACGTGCGCATGCGCTGCCGCACAGCCAGTGGAGTGTGTTTACGCTCAGCTATATAGACTCAAGTGCATTCCAGGCAGCACAGGCGCTCCGGATTCCGTTGCGCCACTCCGCGCATCAGCCGCGGTAGCCCAGAAACGGCCGGAAGAAATTGCGCGCTTCGGCCGGCGTCCAGTTCTCGTGATCCTCGCCGTAGCCCGAGCGGCCGTTGAACTGCCATTCGGTGAGGCAGTTGATCGACAGCATGTTCGGATTCAAGGGCACGCCGAGCTTGTTGAGGCATCGCCCTTCCGCGTCGAGCTCGCGGCCGAGCTCGTCGACGCCTCTGATGCGCACGTGCGTCGGATAGCCCGTCGCGGGATCGCGGGCGAGCACCTCGCGGGTGCCGCGCGCGAGCCTTGCCCATACGCCGTCGCGGATCAGATAGCCGTGGTAGGCGACGAACTCCTCGTTGCGCCAGGCGGTGATCGCATGGAAGGCATCATGCGGGGAAGCCGTGCCGTAGGTATAGCCGCCGCGCGCCGGTCCCTTCGGCACCACGCCCGGCCCGAACTGCGAACGCAGGCCCCAGGAACGATCGCGAAAGCCGTAGGCGTCGACGTCGTACGTCCGTCCTCGAAGCACGATGCGTCCCTGGTAGCGCCCGGGCTGATCGAGATGGCCTTTGCCGAGATAGTTCGGCCTTGCGATCGCGGTGAAGACGAGGTCGACGTCGATCTCGTCGTTGCCGTCCGGATCGCGATAGCCGATCGCATAGCGCGTCAACGGCTCGAGACAGCGGATGCGGATCCCATTCGGGCACAGGATGGTCGACAGCGGCTGCGCCGGCAGCGCGAGATGCCAGAAGTTCTTCGCGTAGAGGCAGTTCCAGGGCTGATCGCCTTCGTCGTTCCAGAAGTACACGCCGCCCGCCATCACGCGCTGGTTCGGGCGGAAGAACGGGTAGAGCTGGCCGGACAGGCGATGCTCGGGGACGGTGAAGGTGAACCAGCAGGTTTCGGTGCGCTCGATGTCGCCGTCCAGCGGCGGATGGAATTCGTCGTCGGGGTGCATCGCGGGGTCGGTCATGGCAGGGCTTCCAGGTTCAGGATCTCGGGCAGGAGATCGCACATCGGATTCAGCGCGACGGCATCGACGTCCGGCGTCAGACGGCCGGCGTCGATGCGACGTTCGATGAAGCGGTGGTAGATGATCGCGAGCCGCACGAGACCGAAGCGGAACCACCACAGCACTTGCGGCTGCGGCCGGCCGGCCAGCGCGGCGTAGTGGTCGACGGTCGCGCGCGGCGAGGGCAGATGCGGCAGCCGCGCGAGGCCCAGCGATCGCCACTGCGCCCAGTCGAGCAGCAGGAAGAAGGCGAGATCCTCCTGCGGATCGGACAGGCCGCACAGCTCCCAGTCGAGCAGGGCCTGCACGCGATTGCCGTCGATCACGCAGTTGCTGATCTTCGCGTCACCCCAGTGTACGCGCGGCGGCGATGGTGGCGGACAGCAGCGCGCGAGCTCGTCCAGCGCCCGCTCGATCGGCGGCAACGGCCGTCGCGCGCCCCAGCGCAGGAAGTCGCGCCACTGCGCAAGGCGCATGAGTCCCGGATCGGCGTCCGGCGGCATGCCCCACGGCGCATCGACGAGGAACTCGAAGCCGTCGGCGCACGGATCGAGACGATGCAGCGCGACCATCGCCGTGATCGCCGAATGCCAGCACGCCGCTTGCGCATCGCCCGGCAGTGCGGCGAACCAGCCGCCGGCGTGATAGGACGGATTGTCCGTGGGCACGCGGCCGGCCATGCGGT
>JBFWSI010000185.1:0-7247 GCA_050248455.1 Gammaproteobacteria bacterium
CGACGATTACGCTGAACCGTCCGGACGCGGCGAATGCGCTGGACCTGCGCATGTCGCAGGATCTGCTGACGGTCGCCTCGCACTGCGACGCCAATCCTGCCGTCCGCGCCGTGATCCTCACCGGCCGCGGCAAGATGTTCAGCGCGGGCGGCGACATCACGAGCTTCGCCGCCGCCGGTGACGGCGTCAGCGAGCTGATGCGGAACATGACGGCCTTCCTGCACAGCGCAGTCGCGCGCTTCCTGCGCATGAACGCGCCGCTGATCACCGCGGTGAACGGCGCGGCTGCCGGCGCCGGCCTCAGCATGGCGCTGATGGGCGACATCATCCTCGCCGCGAGCTCGGCGAAGCTGACGATGGCCTATACGAAGCTCGGCGTCAGCCCGGACGGCAGCAGCTCCTTCACGCTGCCGCGGCTCGTCGGCATGGCGCGCGCGAAGGAGATGATCCTGCTGAACCCGGTCTACACCGCGGAGGAAGCGGCGGCGAAAGGCCTCGTCACGGCCGTCGTGCCGGACGATCAGCTGATGGCGAAGGCGCAGGAGATCGCCGCGCAGCTCGCGCGCGGCCCGACCGTCGCCTACGGCGAGGCGAAGCGCCTGATGGCGGATACCTTCTCCAACACGCTCGAGACGCAGATGGAGATGGAGACGCGCGCGATCGCCGGGCTCTCGGCCTACACGCGCGACGCGCGCGAAGGCTTCAAGGCCTTCAGCGAGAAGCGCAAGCCGACTTTCGAGGGCCGCTGAGATGAAGGCCGTCGTCCTGCACGAGATCGGAGGTCCCGACAAGCTGCGCGTCGAGGACGTGACGACGCCGACGCCGGGACCCGGCGAAGTGCGCGTCGCGCTGAAGGCCTCCGCGCTCAATCGTCGCGATTTCTGGATCACCGTCGGCGCCTATCCGCGCATCAAGTTCCCGTCGATCTCGGGCTCGGACGGCGCGGGCGTGATCGACGCGGTCGGGGCCGGCGTGCCGGCCGCGCGCGTCGGCGAGGAAGTCGTGCTCTATCCCGCGCGTGACTGGGGCGACGACTGGCGCTGCGGGGGCGCCAACTTCCGCGTGCTCGGCATGCCCGATCAGGGCACGCTCGCGGAATACATCTGCACGCCGGCGGAGAACGTGTTCGCCAAGCCCGCGCACCTGTCGTGGATCCAGGCCGCGGCCTTTCCGCTCGCCGGCCTCACGGCCTGGCGCGCGGTCGTCACGCACGGCGAGGTGCAGCCGGGACAGAAAGTGCTGGTCACGGGCATCGGCGGCGGCGTCGCGAGCTTCGCGCTGCTGTGGGCGAAGTATCACGGCGCGACGGTCTACGTCACGAGCGGCAGCGAGGACAAGCTCGAGCAGGCCAAGCGCCTGGGGGCTGCCGGCGGCGCCAGCTACCGTTCCGCGGACTGGCACAAGCAGCTCCGCGAGCTGTCCGGCGGTATCGATCTCGTGATCGACAGCGCCGGCGGCAACGTCGTCAACGCCGCGCTCAATACCTTGAACAACGGCGGCCGCTACGTGTTCTTCGGCGCAACCCTCGGCAACCCCGGCGAAGGCCTCGAGATGGCGAAGATCTTCTTCCGCCAGATCCGCCTGCAGGGTACGACGATGGGCTCGCCCGCGGAGTTCGCGGCGATGGTCGAGTTCATCAACAAGCATCGCATCGAGCCCGTCGTCGATCAGATCTACAAGCTCGACGACGCCGTCACCGCGTACAAGCGGCTGGAAGTCAGCGATCAGATGGGCAAGCTGGTGCTGTTGAACGAATGACGAGCAGCGACGATCTCTCGTAGCCCGGGTGCAGCGTAGCGGGACCCGGGATCTCCTGCGCGCCGGCAAAAGCCCAATCCCGGGTTACGCGCTGCGCGCTTCACCCGGGCTATGGGAGGAGGGGCGACGCGCCAGGCGGGAATCCGGTCAAACTACGATCTCAGCACCGTGTTGATCTCCGCGCCCGGTGCCGCATCGGCAAAGCCCTTGAAGCTGCCCGCTTCGGCGATCAGCTTCGCCGCCCGCGTGAAGCCGCCCCACGCGGCCCGCGCCAGCGCGGCGCCGACGCTGATGCGGCGTCCGCCCAGCGCTTCCACGTCCATCACGGTCAAGTCGCTCGCCGTCCCGATCAGCACGTTGACGGGCTTCGGCGCCACGGCCTGCACCACGGCGGCGATCTGCTCGCGCGTCGCGAGACCCGGCGCATAGAGGCAATCCGCACCCGCGGCCGAATATGCCCGCAGGCGCCGTATCGCCTCGTCGAGATCCGGCCGGCCGCGGATCAGGCCTTCGCTGCGCCCGGTCAGCAGCACGTCGGCGCCGGATTCGTCGATCGCCCGGCGGGCTGCCGCGATACGCGCGACCGCGAGCTCGAAGTCATAGAGCGGGTTCGCCACGTCGCCGGTGTAATCCTCGATGGAGAGACCCGAAACCCCGGTCTCCACGCACAGGCGGACGCTCTCGGCGACCTCTGCGGGCGCGTGGGCGAATCCGCCCTCGAAGTCCGCGTTCAGCGGCAGCGTCGAGGCGGCCGCGAGCTCCGCGAAGTGCGCGAGCGCCATCTCGCGCGTGATCCCGCCGTCTGCCGCGCCCCTTGACCAGGCGAAGCCCGCGCTGGTCGTCGCCAGCGCCTGGAAGCCGAGGCTTTCCAGATAGCGCATGGATCCGAGGTCCCAGGGGTTGGGGATCACGAAGCATCCGCTTCGATGCAGGCGCCGGAACTCGGCGCGCTTCTCGGCTATCGTCGGCATGACGCGCGATCTCCTACGCTTGCGTGCAATGTTCAGCGCCGCGAACGGCCTGCGGCCGTAACCCGGATTCCGCTACGCTTCTTCCGGGCTACGAGAGGTCGATCCGTAGCCCGGGTGCAGCGCGCAGCGCGGAACCCGGGATCTTCCTCGCGGCTATTTCCCCGCAATCTCCGCCAGCACCGGCAGCAGGTACTCGCGGAACTTCTTCGGGTTCTCGCTCATCGGGAAGTGGCCGTTGTCCCGCATCTCGATGAACTTCGAGCCCTTGATGCGCGCGGCCAGCGCCTTGGTGTCCTCCGGGCCCGTCGCGAAGTCGTACTCGCCGGTCAGGAGGTAGAGCGGGCAGCGCTGCGTATCGATCTTGTCGACGTACGGCGTCGCGTCGTACTCGACCGAGTAGTAGTAGAGATCGCCCTTGAACACCATCGGCGCGCCCTGGCTGTAGCCGAAGATCGTCTCGCGGATGTTCGGCTCCGGGCTCGACGGCGCGCACAGGCCGTACATCGTCGCGGGCTTCGCCTCGTTGCTGATCCGCGGATGGTAGAACTGATCGAGGTAGTAGCCCGGGCTGTTCAGCGACGCCTCGACGCCGATGCAGGCGCGGAATGCGTCCGGATGATGCGCGCAGAGATCGACCGCGACCTGCCCGCCCATCGAGCAGCCGATGAACACGGGCTTGTCGAGCTCGAGCGCCTGCGCGAAGCCCGTGATGAACTTGAGGAAGAAGTCGCGCGTCAGGTTGTAGGGCTTGGTCCAGTGCGCATCGCCGATCGGCGGCAGCGACTTGCCGTGGAAGGGCAGGTCCCAGGCGAAGACCCGATACTTGTCCGTGATCTCGCGGTCTTCGAGTATGTGCCGCCACTGGAAGCCGTGCGCGCCGGCCGTGTGCTGGCAGATCAGCGGAATGCCGGCGCCCGTGCCGGTGTAATTGGTTTCGTAGTAGACCCGGTACTCGATGCCGTTGATGGTCAGGTAGACGTAACGACCGACGGCTGCGTCATGTCTCGCCATGTTCAGTTCCTCACTGCATGTTCGCGCATGATCTGGAACATGCGACGGAAGGCGCCGTAATAGGCGAAGAAGGTCTCGGCATCGCCGCTCCACTCGAAGCCGCGCCGCACGATCGCGGCGAACATGTCGTGGAAGAACGGCCGCGGCACGGGCTGCAGAAACTCGCGCCAGCTCGCGGCCGGGCCCTTGATGACGACCGTCGCGGTCTCGAACAGCGAGGGCGTCGTGATCGCGGAGAGCTTGCCGTCGCGAAAGCGCAGCATCAGTGCCTCGTCGTCGAAATGCAGTTTGATGGACCCGTCGAGAAACCGGGCGGAAATCAGGAATTCACCGTCGCGGTTGACGGCCTCCTGGAATGCGGACTGGTTGAAGTAGGCCACACCGTCTCCTTCAGCTGGGGTGGTGGTCGGGGCCATCGACGATAAGCGCTCGCCCGCGCCGCGGCAAGCAGCGACGACGCGGAATGTTGCAGGGCAGAAGCCGTGCGCGCGGCGTGGACGCAGGCGACGGGCTTGGGCATATTGCACGGGCCTTCGCCCACAGCAGAGGAAGCGCGATGCCCATCAGCGATCACGAATTCGTCGAGGCATGGAAGCACGTCCTTGACCTGAGCCGCCTCGAAAGCGGCGCGAACGTCACGATCCTCACCGGGCCGCACACCTCTTCGCAGACGCTGCGCGCCGCGACTGCCGCGGTCTGCGCCCTCGGCGCGGTGCCGACGCGCATCGATCTGCTGCCGCTGAACGCCGGGAAGTCGCTGAGCCGCGATCCGCTCGCCTATCTCGGTACGACGCCGCTGACCGGCAACGCCGCCGCGATGGCGGCCTGTCTCGCCAGCGATCTGGTGATCGATCTGATGCTGCTGCTGTTCTCGCCGGAGCAGCAGCAGATCCTCGAATCGGGCACGCGCATCCTGCTCGCGGTCGAGCCGCCCGAAGTGCTGATGCGCCTGCTGCCGAGTGCGGACGACCGCACGCGCGTCAGTGCCGCCGCCGCGATACTCGCGGACGGTCGCTCGATGGCGGTGCGCTCGGCCGCCGGCACCGACGTGCATTTCACGCTGGGCCAGTATCCCGTGATCCAGGAATACGGTTTCGTCGATGCGCCCGGGCGCTGGGATCACTGGCCCAGCGGTTTTCTCTTCACCTGGCCGAACGAAGGCGAGTCCGAAGGCCGCATCGTGCTCGATCGCGGCGACATCCTGCTGCCGCAGAAGCGCTATCTCGCCGAGCCCGTGAGCCTGAGCGTGAAGAACGGCTACGTCACCGCGATCGACGGCGGCCTCGAGGCCGAGCTGTTCCGCGAGTACATGGAGAGTTTCGAGGACGCGGAAGGCTATGCGTTGTCGCACATCGGCTGGGGCCTGCAGTCGCGCGCGAAGTGGGGCGCGCTCAGCCTCTACGACCGCGAGCAGACGATCGCGATGGACGCGCGCGCGTTCGCCGGCAACTTCCTGTTCTCGCTCGGCCCGAACACCGAGGTCGGCGGGTCGCGCAACACGCCTTGCCACATCGACATCCCGCTGCGCCGCTGCACCATCGCCGTCGACGATCGCGTCGTGGTGCGTGACGGCCGAGTGGTCGACTGAAGGAGCCTCCGCAATGCCGACCTCGCTGCAAGTGAACGGCCAGACCGTGACGGTCGACGCCGAGGACGACAAGCCGCTGCTGTGGGCGCTGCGCGAGGATCTCGGCCTCACCGGCACCAAATACGGCTGCGGGATCGGTGCCTGCGGTGCATGCACCGTGCACCTCGACGGCCAGGCGCAGCGCAGCTGCGTGCTGCCGCTCGCCGCGGCGGCGCAGAAGCACATCACGACCATCGAAGGGCTCGCGGCCGACGGCCCGCACGCGCTGCAGGCGGCCTGGCAGGCGCAGGACGTGCCCCAGTGCGGCTACTGCCAGTCCGGCATGCTGATGGCCGCGGCCGCGCTGCTCGCGCAGAACGCGGCGCCCAGCGACGCCGACATCGACGCCGCGATCACCAATCTCTGCCGTTGCGGTACCTATGCGCGCATCCGCGCCGGCATCCATCGCGCCGCCGCCCGCCGCGGCGAGGCGTCGGCATGAACGCGCCGCGCGGCATCAGCCGTCGCGGCGTGCTGAGGACGCTGCTGTCCGGCGCCGGCGTCGCGCTGTTCGGCGTCGGGCTGCCGCCGCGCGCAGGGCATGCCGCGACGGACACCGAGATCACCGAGCTCACCGCCTGGGTCGCGATCCATCCCGACGATCGCGTCGTCATCCGCATTCCGCAGACGGAGCTGGGGCAGGGCGTCACCACCTCGCTCGCGCAGGTGCTGGCCGAAGAGCTCGATCTCGCCTGGGGCGACTTCGACACCGAGTACTACGACGCGCAGACCAACCTCCAGCGTCACAACGTCTACGTGCACACCGCGACGCTCGCGAGCTGGGCGGCGGACAAGCTGTTCGAGCCGATGCGCATCGCCGGCGCGCAGGTGAAACAGATGCTGTGCGCGGCCGCGGCGGCCGAATGGAAGGTCGCGATCGACGAAGTCGAGATCGCGGGCCGCGCGCTGCGTCACGCGGCGAGCGGCCGCGTCGCGGGCTTCGGCCAGCTTGCCGGCGCCGCGGCGGCGCTGCCCGTGCCGGCGGCCGACACGCTGAGCCTGAAGCCGGCCGAGCACTGGCGGCTGATCGGCAAGCCGCTGCCGAGGGTCGACACGCGTGCGAAGACCACCGGCGAGGCGATCTTCGGCATCGACGTCGCACTGCCCGGCATGAAGTACGCGGCCGTGCGCCAATCGCCGTTCTTCGGCGGGCGGCTGAAGAGTTTCGACGCCGGCGCGGTGCTGAAGCGCGCGGGCGTGCGCGAGGTCGTCGCGATCCGCGGCGGCCCGTCCGGCTACAACGTGCCGCCGACCCTGTGGGACGTGATCGACTGGCAGATGGACGATGCGGTCGCGGTCGTCGCCGACAGCTGGTGGCAGGCACAGCAGGCGCTCGAGGCCTTGCCGATCGACTGGGAGCCCGGCCCGCACGGCAAGGCGAACAGCGCGGACATCGACGCCGCGCTGGGCGCGGCGCTGGACGCGGGCGGCCAGACGATGCGCGAGGAAGGGAACATAGAGGCAGCGTTCGCGACGAC
This sequence comes from Gammaproteobacteria bacterium, assembly GCA_050248455.1. Lineage (GTDB taxonomy): Bacteria > Pseudomonadota > Gammaproteobacteria. The sequence goes on from JBFWSI010000185.1 coordinate 6,846, forward strand.
CGAGACCCACGTCGTCGCCGAGTATCGCTATCCGTACATGGAGCACGCGCCGCTGGAGCCGATGAACTGCACGGCGCTGGTCACCGCGAGCAATGTGGAGGCCTGGGCGCCGACGCAGTATGCGGACGAGGCGCTGCGCATCGCGGCCTATGCGGCGGGCGTGGCGCTCAAGGACGCGAAGTTCCATCTGACGCTCGCCGGCGGCGGCTTCGGCCGGCGCCTGTCGAACGACTTCGTCAGCCAGGCCGTGCAGGTGGCGAAGGCGATGCCCGGCACGCCCGTGAAGCTGATCGCCTCGCGCGAGGAATGCATGCGGCGCGGCTACTATGCGCCCGTCGCAAGAGCACGCATACGCGCGGCGCTGGGCGCGGATGGCCTGCCGATCGCCTGGCACAGCCAGGT
>JBFWSI010000186.1:0-7227 GCA_050248455.1 Gammaproteobacteria bacterium
CGCGGCGCGGCGACTGCGCGCCGGCGCTGCCCGCCTGCGCTGAGCCCGGGTCGGGAAGCGGTCGCCCGGCAGCTCGAAATCACTCGAAGAACGAGTCTCTCGTTTCGTCGAAACAATCGCTTGCAGGGCTTTTCGAGAATTCGCTGTCGATGGGTTTCGGCCGGGCCGAGCCGTGTCCGGCGCTCAGGTCTGCTCGTGCCCGGCCGCTAGCTCGGGACATCACTCGAGCGGAAATCTGCGTTGAGGTCTCTGGTCCAGCCTAGTGGCGTCCCCTCCGGTGGCCGGTAGTCCGGGAACGGACGGCGCGCTCGTCCCCGCGCTGCGCCTCGCGGCGATGCTGTCGGCATTGACGGTCACGCTCGTCGTCGCCGCCGCGCTGTGCGGTCTCGTCACCGACGGGCTCGCGCTGCGCGCCGCGGCCCGCGCGCGGCAACTCGATCTGGTCGCACACGATGTGCGGCAGTTCGGCGTCACCGGCGACGAAGTCGGGCTCGGCCGCCTGCTCAAGCACCTCGTCGACAGCGACTTCGCCGTCGGCGCCTATGCGCGTCGCGACGACGGTGGGCTGCTGGCCATCGCCGGCGAAATCGATCTGACGCGCAAGGGGCGACCCGAGGATCCCGATTTCGCGACCATCGATCTCGTCGGCCCCTCCGGAGCCTGGGGCCGCGTCGGCCTCGAGCTCACGCCGCTCGGCGGGGACGGCCTGCCCGGCGCGCTCGCACACCCGCTCGTGCCGCTCACCCTGTTCATCGGTCTCGGCAGCTTCGTCTGCTTCACCTTCTATCTCCGCCGCGTCTTGAGCTCGCAGGATCCCGCCGCCGTGATGCCGGACCGCGTGCGCACGGTGATGAACGGCCTCGTCGAAGGCGTGGTGCTGCTCGACGTGTACCAGCGCATCGTCCACTGCAACTGGGCCTTCGCGCGCAACTTCGACGTGCCGGCGGAGGCCTTGCGCGGCCGCGTGCTGTCCTCGCTCGAATGGGGCAGCCTGCGGCCCGAGCAGGCGGCGCTGGGCCTGCCCTGGGACATCGCGCTGAAGACCGGCAAGACCCAGGTCGACGCCAACGTGGTGCTGACGAGCACCAAGCACGGCCGGCGCATCTACTCGGTGAACGTGACGCCGATGTTCGACGCCAAGCGCCAGGTGCGCGGTGCGCTCGCGACCTTCGACGATCAGACCACCGTGTTCGCGAAGAACGCCGAGCTGCGCCGCGCGCTCGCCAAGCTCGACCGCCAGCGCAACGAGATTGCGAAGCAGAACGAGGAGCTGAAGGGGCTCGCGACGCGCGACTCGCTGACGGGCTGCCTGAACCGGCGCGCCTTCCTGGAAATCTTCGAAGCCGAGCTGCTCGCGGCGCAGAAGCGCGGCTACCACCTCGCCTGCGTGATGTGCGACATCGACCGCTTCAAGTCGATCAACGACGCGCACGGCCACACGATCGGCGATCGCGTGATCGAGCAGGTCGCGCGCCTGCTCGCCGCCGCCGTGCGCGACAACGATCACATCTGTCGCTACGGCGGCGAGGAGTTCTGCGTGCTGCTGCCGGGGCTGTCGAGCACCGAGGCGGCGACGATCGCCGAGCGCATGCGCCTCGCGATCGAGCAGCAGATGACGACGCTCGTGCCCCTGCCCGAGACGCCGGTCGTCACCGCCAGCTTCGGCATCACCGATCTGCAGCGCGGCGCGCAGTCGCTGTCGGAGCTGATCGATCAGGCCGACGCGGCGCTCTATCGCTCGAAGGAGGGCGGCCGCAACCGCGTGACGCTATGCCCGCTGCCCGGCAACGTGCGGCAACTGTCGGACCTGCGCCCGCGGAGTTGAGGCGGACAGGCCGCGGATTTGCGCTGCGCGCGCAGCGCAAACCCACGAGCCCTCACCCCACCGACCGCGCCTGCGCCTCGGCGAGCCAGTCGCGCGGCACGACGAGCGGGAAATCGAGCAGCATCTGCGCGTAGGCCTTGCCCTGCGGATCGTGGCGCAGCGAGGCGACGCCGCCGCCGCCCAGCGCCTGCTGCAGCACGAAGTTGAAGCCGTGGAGGCCCGGCCATTCGTAGCGCGTCACTTCGCCGTGCACGAGGTGTGCGAAATAGCGGCGGACCGCGGCGGCCGTCAGCTGCGCGCGCAGCAGCGGCAGCCAGCGCGGATCGCGGGCGAGGATGCCGATGTTCGCCGCGTCGCCCTTGTCGCCGCTGCGGCCGTGCGCGAAGAGATGAAGCGGCGCTTCGACGCCGTCGGCCGGTGCGGCGAGCAGCGGCAGCGCGGCGCCCTCGGGCGGACGCGCCGGCGTCGCGGTCGTGTTCGGCGCGATCGGGATCTCGCGGCCGGCGATTTCGACCGCTACCGGCACCGTCGCCTTGTCGACGTAGCAGGAGTAGAGCCTGATCACGGGCTGCACGTTCGGCCGGCCGCCGGCGAAGCCCGTCAGTCCCTGCGCCATCGCCGTCGCGCTCGGGAAGATCTCGCGCGCGAAGAGCTCCAGCGGCGCCGCGTCGCGATGCGCGACGCCGATCTTGAGCACCACTTCGCGCGTATCCGCGTGTCGCGCGTGCGGGCCGTAGGTGCTTTCCGCGCCCAGCACCTCGACGGACACGTCGCGATAGTCGTCGTGGCCCTGCGCGGCGAAGAGGCGTCGCGTGCGGGCGAGGATCGCGTCCGCGACGCGCCGCGCCTTCGCGGCCGCGTCGCGGCCGCCGATCATCATCATCGCCGTCGCGCGGAAGCCGTCCTTGTACGTGACCGAGGCCTTGTACCGCGGACCCGGCGCGACGCCGCGCGCGCCGTCGACGCGCACGCGGTCCGGGCCGTCGGCGTGCAGCGTGACTGCGGTGAAATCACAGGCGACGTCCGGCAGCAGATAGCGCGCGGGATCGCCGATTTCATAGGTGATCTGCTCGGCGACGGTCGGCGGCGTGACCAGGCCGCCGGTGCCCGCGGGTTTGGTGATCACGCAGCTGCCGTCGGCGCGGCATTCGGCAATCGGAAAGCCCATGTCGTCCCAGCCCGGCACGCTCTGCCAGTCGGTGTAGAGCCCGCCCGTGCACTGCGCGCCGCATTCGATGATGTGGCCGACGAGGCTGCCGGCGGCGAGCCTGTCGTAGTCGTCGTCGCGCCAGCCGAACTCGTGCATCAGCGGGCCTAGCGCGAGCGCACTGTCGACGCAGCGGCCCGTGACGACGATGTCGGCGCCGGCGGCGAGCGCCGCGGCAATGGGTTTCGCGCCGAGATAGACGTTCGCGCTCCACGGCTGCGCGGGGAAGGGCGCGCCGTCGTCGATCGCGGTGACGCCGGCCGCGCGCAGCTCGTCCGCGCGCGGCAGCAGATCGTCGCCGACGACGGCAGCGACGCGCAGCGTCAGTCCCGCGTCGCGGATCGCCGCGGCCAGGGCCGCGCAGCAGGCCGCGGCGTTGACGCCGCCGGCATTGGTGACGACCTTGATGCGGCTCCGCGCGATTTCGGGCAGCAGCGGCTTCATCACGCCGTCGACGAAATCGGTCGCATAGCCCGCGTCCGGCTTCTTCGCCTTCGCGCGCGCGAGCAGCGACATCGTGATCTCGGCCAGGTAGTCCATCACGAGATAGTCGAGGCCGCCGGCGCGCACGAGCTGCGCCGGGCCTTCGGCACTGTCGCCCCAGAAGCCGGCGCCGCAGCCGATGCGGACGATCTTCTCCGCGTTCATTCGTCCGGGCTCATTTGCCGGTGAAGCGCGGCGCGCGCTTCGCATTGAAGGCCGCGAAGCCCTCCTTCGCGTCCTCGGACTGCGCCATGATCGGCAGCACCACCTGCGTCAGCTCGAAGGCCTGATCGAGCGTCATGTCCTCGATCGCGTGGAACATCTGCTTGCCGATCCGGATCGCGGTCGGCGACTTGTCGACGATGCGCGCGAGCAGCCAGTCGATCTTCGCGTCGAGCTCCGCGGGCGGCACGACGTAGTTGACGATGTCGAGCGCGAGCGCCTCCTCGGCGCCGAACAGCTCGCCGGTGATGCACATCTCGAGCAGCCGCCGGCGCGGGATCACGCGCAGCATGTAGGGCAGGATCATCATCGGAAAGAGCCCGACGCGCGTCTCGGGCACGCCGAAGCGCGCCGTCGCGCTCGCGACCGCGAGATCGCAGGCGCAGGCCAGGCCGAGGCCGCCGGCCATCGCGTTGCCGTTGATGCGCGCGACGATCGGCAGCCGGCAGGCCTGCAGGCGGCGGAACAGCTTGACGACGTAGTGATTCGGCTCGGCGGGCTCGAGCGCGAACGGCGAGCCGTCGGCGCTGGGCTTCAGATCGCCGCCGGCGCAGAACACCTGGTCGCCCGCGCCGGTCAGCACGATCGCGCGCACCGCGGGATCCGCTTCCGCGGCGTCGATCGCCGCGGCGAGACCCGCGCACAGTGCCTCGTTGATCGCATTGCGTCGATCCGGGCGGTTGATCGTGATCTGCACCGCCTGTCCGCGCGCTTCCGTGAGTACGACCTCGGCCACCGCTGCCCTCCCGTGTCGTCGAGCTGATTCGCTTCCTGGAGATCAGGAAGCGCCCGACTCTAGAGGAAGCGCCGAGGCGCGGTCAACGCAAGGGCTCGGCGCATCGGCGCGAGTAGTCCACCGGCGGTGGCGGCGCTTAGAATCGCCTCGTGCCGCGCTCCGCGGCCGGAGATCCCATGGGCACCGATACGCGCGACGTCGGCCTCGTTTCCTGCAACCGGCCGATGCGCTGCCCGCAGCGCGGCCATCACGACGGCGCGGCGATCCCGCCGATCCCCGACGAAGGGCCGATCTGCCACGTCGCTTTCGCGCGCGGCGCGCAGCCTCGGCTCCGGCCGCGCGGCCGTGCGTGAGCATCCGCAGCGCTATGCGCTCGTCAACGAGCTGCACGCGCGCCCGCATCCCGAGCTCATCGCGCCGGCGCGGGCCTCGTTCCATGCCTTCGTGCGCGACGAGGATCCGGCCGCCGATCACGCGCAGCTGCTCGCCTACTGCCGACGCTACGGGCTGCCGCAGCCGGCGCCGGATGCGAAGCAGCACACGGCGCGCAGCGACGATCTCACGCTGAAGTGGGAATCCCACACCGAGTTCACGAGCTGGCTGTTCCTGCGTGAAGGCGCCGCCGAGCCCTTCACGGAACGCGCGATCGAGCGCGTGCCGGCGGACTGGTGGCAGGCAACGCCGGGCGAGCTGCTGGTCGCCGTGCATTTCGAGATCGTCGGCCAGGAGCAGCCCGAGCCCGACGAGGCCGCGCTCGCGCGCTGGTTCGGTCGCGACAGTCTGTGCAGCGCCGAGGTCCACCGCGGTCGCGGCGCGGTGTGGACGGATTTCAGGATCCACGCCGACGGCGCCGCGCGCTTCCTGATCCGCAACCTCGGCATGACGCCGCTGCAGACGGGACGCCTGGTGCAGCGGCTCGCCGAGCTCGAGACCTATCGCGCGCTGGCGCTGCTCGCCCTGCCGCTCGCGCAGGACGCGAGTCCGCGCATCCGCCGCGTCGATCTCGCGCTCGCTGAACTCACCACGCGCCTGAACCGCATGACGGGGCTCGAGGATCAGCGCGCCGCGCTGCAGGAGCTGACGCAGCTCTCGGGCGAGATCGAACAGCTCGCGGCGAGCACCGCCTACCGCTTCGGCGCGACGGCGGCCTATCACGCGCTCGTGCAGGAGCGGCTCGAAGCCGTGCGCGAACCGCTGGGATCGAGCGGCCGGCTCGCGATCGCCGAATTCATCGATCGCCGGCTGCTGCCCGCGATCCGCACCTGCAACTCGGTCGCCGCGCGCGCCGAGGGTGTCGCACGCCGCCTGTCGCGCAGCCTCAACCTGCTGCGCACGCAGGTCGACGTCGCGGTCGAAGCCCAGAACCGCGATCTGCTCGCATCGATGAACCAGCGCGCGCGCCTGCAGCTGCGGCTGCAGGAAACGGTCGAAGGCCTGTCGATCGCGGCGATCACCTATTACGTCGTCGGGCTCGTCGGTTACGTCGCGAAGGGCGCACACACGCTGTGGCCCGCCCTGTCGGTGCCGCGCGTGCAGGCCGCGGCGATCCCCTTCGTCGTCGCCGCCCTGTGGTGGAGCCTGCGCCGCGTGCGCGCCCGCCTCGCGGCGCGCGGTTGAGGCCGATTCGCGCGGTCAAGGCCGATTATTGCCACAGAGAACACCGAGAACACAGAGGAAGAGAGAGTAAAGCGTGCCAAGCCGGCACACTTCGGCAAGCATCACGGCATGCGTTTGGCACATGCCGTAACGCGCTTCCGTTCCACTCTCATCTTCCTCGGCGGTTTCAACCGGTCATGGCAATAAACCGACCTCGAAGCGAAGCGGACCGCTGAAGATCAACGCCAGGTGTCGCGCTGGTAGACGAGGCTGCGCGGGCCGGCATAGAGGCCGAAGCTCGCGCGCCCCGTGGGATCCTCGGGCGTGCCGTCACCGTTCCAGTCGAAGCGCAGCCAGGGGCGCATCGCGAGGCCGAGATCGACGCGATAGTCGAGCTCGCCGACGTTGCCCGCGCCTGGCGCGCTGAACGACAGGCCGAGCAGGCCGCTCGCGAGCGGGGCGTGCGCGACGGCGGCCACGCTCTTGCCGGCGCCGATGGCGATCGCGGTCTCGCCCGCCGCCGGCGCCGCGTCCGGGCTGCCGCTGCCGAGATCCAGCGCCTGCGCCGCGATCGCGGTGCAGACGTCGGCGTCGTTGCGCACGAAGCCGCGGCCGTTGAAGTATTCGGCGCGCACCGGTGCGGTGAGCGGCAGCAGCTCGGAGCCGAGCACGTTGTCGGTCGCGAGACGGCCGTAGCGCAGCGTCGTGCCCGCGACGTTCTGCACGGTATAGGCGTCGCAGGCGCCGTCGCCGTTGGCGTCGTAGCAGACCGCGTCGTCGTCCTTCAGCGCCGCGGCGGGGAAGCTCAGGTCGATCGCGGCCGTGAACGGCGCGAGCGGCGCGGCCCGCAGGTAGCGGAAGCCGTCGCCGCTCGCGCCGGCGGGCAGGCTCAGCTTGAACACGCCGGTGCCGGCCGCCGTGTCCGTCGCGCTCGCGCCGCCGCCGAGGTCCTGCGCGATCGCGCGCGCGAGATCGTCGGTCGCCGTGCGTCCCGCGAGCGTCGAGTCGAGCTTGAAGAAGCCGTCGGTCGTGTAGTTCTGCGTCGTGCTGCCGCTCGCGTTCTGCGCCGTCAATGTCAGCACCGGCGCGGTCGCGAAATGGAAAGTCTCGTCCAGGTAGCTGTAGGCGCCGACCGCGCAGGCATCGGCGAAGCCGGGC
>JBFWSI010000187.1:0-7168 GCA_050248455.1 Gammaproteobacteria bacterium
GGCGCCGCAGATCCCGCTGCTGTTCATGGGCGAGGAGTGGCAGGCGCCGGAACACTACCTGTTCTTCTGCGACTTCGAGCCGGCGCTCGCGGCCCTCGTGCGCGACGGGCGCTGTCGCGAGTTCACCGCGTTCGCCGCCTTCGACGCGGCGGCTGCAACGTGCATTCCCGATCCGACGGCGCCCGCGACCTTCGTCCGCTCGCGCCTCGATCGCCGCCACGCGGCAGAGCCCGCGCATGCGGCATGGACGGCGCTGTACCGACGCCTGCTCGAGATTCGACGCGCGGAGATCGTGCCGCGTCTGTCCGGGGCGCGCGGCCTCGCGCATGCAGTGAGCGAGGCCGGCGTGATCGGCGTGCAATGGCGGCTCGGCGACGGCACGCGGCTGGAGCTCCACGCGAACCTCTGCGACTCGCCGGCGTCGGGCCCGGTGCCCGCCGCGGCACGACCGTTGTTCGTCAGCGCCGCGCGCGACGAGGCCGGCTGGCGCAGCGGTCACTACCCGCCGTGGCTCGTCACCTGGGGCCTCGCCGATGAGCACTCCTGAGGACGACACGCTCGCGCTGCGCGCGGCCGCGCTGGGCATAGCCGCCGGCTTTCACGATGTGCGCGGCGATTGGCACGCGGCGTCCGCGCACACGCTGCGCGCCCTGATCGCCTGCCTCGACGAGGCCGCGGGCACGCCGGCGGCCCCGTGGCCCGCGGCGATCGTGCGCCGGCGCACCGAGCTCGATGCCGGCCTGCGCCTGCCGGATTCGCAGGGTCTCGACGATCTGCACCTGCACGTCGTGCACGAGGACGGCAGCACCGCCCGGCATCGCGCCACGTTGCGTCGCGCGGCGGACGCCCTCCATCTCGAGCTCGACTTGCCGCCGCTGCCGCTCGGCTATCACCGCCTCGCGCTGTACGAAGGCCCGCGCTGCCTGGCCGAAACCCTGTGCATCGTCACGCCCGAGCGCTGCCATCTGCCCGACGCGCTCGCGGGCGAGTCGCGGCTGTGGGGCCCGGCGGTCCAGCTGTACGCGTTGCGCTCGGCCCGCAACTGGGGCATCGGCGACTTCACCGATCTCGGCACCGTGCTGGAGCAGTGGGCAGCCCACGGCGCCGGATTGATCGGGCTGAACCCGCTGCACGCGCTGTTCGTCGACGAGCCTTCGCGCGCGAGCCCCTACAGCCCGGCCAGCCGTCTGTTCCTGAACCCGCTCTACCTCGACGTCGAGCGCATCGAAGACCTGCGCGATTGTCCCGCCGCGCAGGCGCGCCTCGCCGCGCCGGAATTCCAGGCGCGGCTCGCCGCGCTGCGCGCGGAGGACTACGTCGACTACGCCGCCGTCGCCGCGCTGAAGCTCGAGGTGCTGGCGCTGCTGCATGCCGCGTTTCGCGCGCGGCAGTCGGCGACCGAGGATCCGCGCGTACAGGATTTCGCGCGCTTCCGCGCGGACGCGGGGATCGAGCTGCGGCGTCACGCGCTGTGGGAAGCCCTGCGCGAGCATTTCGGCGCGACGGGGCTGTACGACTGGCGCGCCTGGCCCCTGGCCTACCGCGACCCCGAGTCGCCCGCGGTCGCGGCCTTCCTGGCCGCGCAGGGCGAGCGCGTCGAGTTCTCCGAGTACCTGCAGTGGCAGTGCGATCGCCAGCTTGCCGCAGTCGCAGCGCACGCCCGCGCGCTGGGCCTGCCGATCGGCCTGTACGGCGACGTCGCGGTGTCCGTCGATCGCAGCGGCAGCGAGACCTGGTCCCATCCGGCCTGCTTCGCGCTGGATGCGAGCGTCGGCGCGCCGCCCGACGACTTCAGCCTCGACGGCCAGGACTGGGGACTGCCGCCGATGATTCCGGCGCGGCTGCGCGCCAGCGGCTATGCACCGTTCATCGCGCTGCTGAGGCGCTGCATGCGGCACGTCGGCGCGCTGCGCATCGATCACGTGATGGGGCTGATGCGCCTGTACTGGATCCCGCCGGGCGCCGGCGCGCGCGACGGCACCTATGTGCACTATCCGCTGGCCGATCTGCTCGGCATCCTCGCGCTCGAGAGCGAGCGCCATCGCTGCATGGTCGTCGGCGAGGATCTCGGCACGGTGCCGGACGAGATCCGCGCGGCACTGGACGCGCACGGCGTGCTGTCCTATCGCCTGCTCTACTTCGAGCGCGCCGCGGACGGCAGCTTTCGCGCGCCGTCCGACTATCCGGGGCAGGCGCTGGTCGCGGCCGGCACCCACGATCTGCCGACGCTCGCGGGCTATTGGGAGGGCCGGGATCTCGCGCTGCGCACCGCGCTAGGGCTCTTTCCGACGGACGAGATTCGCCAGCAGCAGATCCTCGCGCGCGCCGACGCCCGCGCGCGCCTGCTGATCCGTCTCGAAGACGAGAGCCTGCTGCCGCCGGGGGCGACGGCCGATCCGCAGACCCTGCCGCGGATGGAGCCCGCGCTGTCGCGCGCGCTGCACGGGCTGCTCGCGCGCACGCCGTCGAAGCTGCTGCTCGTGCAGCTCGAAGACGTGCCCTGCCTGCGCGAACAGGTGAACCTGCCCGGCACGATCGACGAGCATCCGAACTGGCGGCGCAAGCTCGATCCGCCGCTCGAGCACTGGCCGGGCGACGAGCGCTTCGTCGCGCTGTGCGCGGCGCTGCGCGCCGAGCGCGGTGCGGGCACGCGGCCGGCCGGCGCCGACGACACGCCGGACACGCTGGTCGTGCCGCGCGCGACCTACCGCCTGCGGCTGAACCACGCGTTCACCTTGGTCGACGCGATCGCGCTGGTGCCCTACCTGGCGCGGCTCGGCGTCAGCCACGTCTACTGCTCGCCGCTGCTGCGCGCGCGCCCCGGCAGCACGCACGGCTACGACATCGTCGGCCACGACGCGCTGAATCCGGAAATCGGCAGCGCCGGGGACTTCGCCGCCTTCGTCGCGCGCCTGCGCGAGCACGACATGGGGCTGATCGTCGACGTAGTGCCGAATCACATGGGCGTGATGGGCGCGGACAACGCGTGGTGGCTGGACGTGCTCGAGCACGGCCCCGCGTCGCTGTACGCCGACTGGTTCGACATCGACTGGCAGGCGTCGCCCGAGACCGGCGCGGGACGCGTGCTGTTGCCGGTGCTCGGCGATCACTACGGCAGCGTGCTCGACAGCGGCGCGCTGCAACTGGCGCTCGAGGCCGAGGCCGGGACCTTGAGCCTGTGGTATCACCAGCATCGCTTCCCGCTCGATCCGCGCAGCTATCCCGACGTGCTCGACCGCGCGCTGCGCCTCGCGCCGCCGCGGACGCTGCGCGCGGCGACTGCCGAGGCGCTCGGCGAGCTCGCCGCGGCGCTGTCCGCGCTGCCGCCGCGCGACGCCCGCGAGCCCGCGGCGCGAGAGGCACGCAGGCGCGACGCGGCGCTCCTGCAGGCCCGGCTCGCCGCGCTGCTGCGGGAAGACGCCGGCTACGCACGCGGCATGGAGCTCGCCCTCGCCGCCTACAACGGCCGCAACGGCGAGGCCGAAGGCCCCGGCCGCTTCGATGCGCTGCATGCGCTGCTCGAAGGGCAGGCGTATCGGCTCGCGCACTGGCGCGTCGCCGCCGACGAGATCAACTACCGGCGCTTCTTCGACGTCAACGAGCTCGCGGGCCTGCGCGTCGAGGCGCCGGCGGCCTTCGAATCGACGCATCGGTATCTGCTCGATCTCGTCGCGCAGGGCGCGATCGACGGGCTGCGCATCGATCATCCCGACGGTCTCCACGATCCCGCGGGCTACTTCGCGCGGCTGCAGGCGCAGGTCGCGGCGCGCCGCGGCGGCGCGCCGTCTGCGACGCTGCCGCTGTACGTGGTCGCCGAGAAGATCCTCGCGCCGCACGAAGCCCTGCCGCGCGAGTGGGCCGTGCACGGCACGACGGGCTACGACTTCGCGAACCTCGTCAACGGCCTGTTCGTCGATACGCTCGCGCGTTCGCGCCTCGAGCGCTGCTACCGCAGCTTCGTCGACGACGCGCGCGGCTGGGACGAGACGATCTACCAGTCCAAGCGCGAGGTGATCGATACCCTGCTCGCGAGCGAGCTCACGGTGCTCGGTGCGCGCCTGCTGCGCCTCGCGCGCGAGGATCGCCATACGCGCGACTTCACCGCGAACGGGCTGCGCCAGGCCCTCGCCGAAGTCGTCGCCTGCTTTCCCGTGTATCGCACCTATGTGCGTGAGCGGCCGTCGCCGGCCGATCGCCGCTACATCGAATGGGCGATCGGCTGTGCGCGGCATCGCGCCCGCGCCGCGGACGCGAGCGTCTTCGAGTTCCTGCGCCGCGTGCTGCTGGTCGAGCCCGCGCCGTCGGCGCCCGCCGGCATCGCGGAGCGCATGCGCGCCTTCGTCGGCCGCTTCCAGCAATACACGGCGCCGGTATGCGCGAAGGGCGTCGAGGACACGGCCTTCTATCGCTACGTACCGCTGGTGTCGCTGAACGAGGTCGGCGGCGGCAGCGGCGTCTTCGGCACCCCCGTGGCGCGCTTCCACCGCGCGAACGCGCAGCGCCGGCGCCACTGGCCGCATGCGCTGCTCGCGACCTCGACGCACGACACCAAGCGCGCCGAGGACGTCCGCGTGCGCATCGACGTGCTGTCCGAGCTGCCCGGCGTGTGGCGGCTCGCGCTGCGGCGCTGGGCGCGCCTGAACCGCAGCCGCAAGCGCCAGGTCCACGGCCGTCCCGCGCCGTCGCGCAAGGACGAGTACCTGCTGTACCAGACGCTGCTCGGCAGCTTCCCGCCGGGCGAGCTCGACGAGGCGGCGCTCGCCGCCTATCGCGAGCGCATCCAGGACTACATGCGCAAGGCGGCGCGCGAGGCGAAGACGGCGACGAGCTGGATGAACGTCGATCAGGCCTACGAGGACGCGCTGGGCGCCTTCGTCGACGGCCTGCTCGGGCGTCGCGACGGCAATCTCTTCCTCGACGACTTCCTGCCGCTGCAGCGGCGCGTCGCGACGCTCGGCAGCTTGAACGGTCTGGCGCAGACGCTGCTGAAGCTGAGCGCGCCGGGCGTGCCGGATCTCTATCGCGGCACCGAGATCGACGACTTCAGCCTCGTCGATCCCGACAACCGCCGTCCCGTCGATTACGCCGGCCTGGCCGCGCTGCTCGAAGCCTGTGCGACGCGGCCGCCGGGACCGCCGCCGGAGGGCCTCAACGCCAAGCTGTGCCTCACGCAGTCGCTGCTCCGGCTGCGCCGCCGGCAGCCCGCGCTGTTCCGGGACGGCGACTACCTGCCGCTCGCGACGCGCGGCGAGCACGCCGACCGGCTCCTCGCCTATGCGCGGCGTCATGCCGGCGCACGGCTCGTGATCGTCGTGCCGCGGCTGCTGCACGCGCTGGTCGCCGAGGGCGCGCACGGACCGGCGCCGGCGATCTGGGGCGACACGGCCGTGCTGCTCGACCCGGCCTCGCCGCTCGAGTACGAGGACGCGATCACGCGCCTGCCCGTGCGCGCCGCACGCGACGCGAGCGGTCTCCACCTGCGCGCCGCCGAGCTCTTCGCGCAGTTTCCGGTCGCGGCGCTGTGGGCGAGGGAATCCCCGTCGTAGCCCGGGTGGAGCGCAGCCCGGGATCGGGGCGCATGAGTTCATCGCGGATCCCGGGTTCCGCTCCGCTGCACCCGGGCTACGATGCGTGCATGTCCGACTCCACGCTCCTGCCCGGCGATCGGGCCCTGATCGCCCAGTGTCGCGAGCGCGCGATTGCGCTGCTGCTGCGAAACGCCACGCCGGCCGGCATCGCGGCCGCGGCGCCGGACGCCGCGCGCAACTACGATGCGATTTTCGCGCGCGACGCCGCGATCTGCGCCTTCGGCATGGCGCTGTCCGGCGCCTCGTCGCTGCAGGAGACGGCCGTCGCGGGACTGAGGACGCTCGCCCAACACCAGGCTGCGACCGGCCAGATCCCGAATTTCCTGCGTCCGCACGGTGAAGTGGACTTCTGGTATCTGGGCTGCATCGACGCGACGCTGTGGTGGCTGCTCGCCGTCGACTTCCTCGACGCCGTCACCGCGCCCGGTCTACGCCGGCGGCTGCGCACGCCCGTCGCGCGGGCGCTCGCCTGGCTGCGCTGCCAGGAGCATCAGCGCCTGCAGCTGCTCGTGCAGGGCGAGGCGAGCGACTGGGCCGACATCATGCCGCGCGCGGGCTTCGTGCTGTACGGCAACGCGCTGTGGTATCGCGTGAAGCAGCGCTATGCGCTGCCGGGCGCCGAGGCGACGCGCATCGCGTTCAATCAGCTGTTCGATCCGTGGTCGGCGCCCGCGCAGGGCGGCGAGCGCCGCGCCGAGGTGCTGCGCGAGTACGTGAAGTCGGGCGCGCAGCGCGGCGAGCTCTACCTCAGCTTCGTCGGCTTCGCCGCCTGGGGCGAGGAAGGCGACGTGTTCGGCAACCTGCTCGCACTGCTCTTCGGCCTCGCCGACGCGCCGCGCGCCGACCGCATCCTGCAGGCGCTGACGGCGGCGCAGGTGCACCGGCCGTATCCCGTGCGCGCGGTCGTCACGCCGATCGCGCGCGCGGATCCGCGCTGGCGCGCCTACATGCTGCGCCATCGCCAGAACCTGCCCTGGCAGTACCACAACGGTGGCATCTGGCCTTACATCGGCGCGTTCTGGGCGATCGCCGTCGGCCGCCTGCGCGGCCGCGCGGCGGCCGCGCACGAGCTCCTGATGCTCGCGCGGGCCAATCGTCTCGGCGGCTGGCAGTTCAACGAATGGCTGCACGGCCGGCACGGCCGCGCGCGCGGCATGCCGCAGCAGTCGTGGAATGCCGCCGGCTTCCTGCTCGCCGACGCCGCGGTGCGCGGCGCGGCGGAAACCCTGCCGGTATAGGATCGCGCGCAGTCCCTGCGCGAGCACCGAAGGAGGTGTCATGAGCATCGAAGGTGGTTGTCTGTGCGGCGCGGTGCGCTATGCGCTCGACGCCGAGCCGCTGAGCGCACGTGCGTGCTGGTGCCGCGTCTGCCAATACTTCGCAGCCGGCAATGCGACGGTGAACGTGGTCTTCCGCAACGAGACGCTGCGCGTGAGCGGCGAGCTGCGCGACTATCGCAGCGTCGCCGACAGCGGCAACGTGATGCACCGGCGCTTCTGCCCCCAGTGCGGAACGCAGCTCTTCAGTGAAGCCGAGGCACGCCCGCACATCACCGTGATCAGGGCCGGCACCTTGGACGA
>JBFWSI010000188.1:0-7159 GCA_050248455.1 Gammaproteobacteria bacterium
GAGCTCGGCCATCTCCTGCCACAGCGTCGTCGAGTAGCCCGTCGCGCTCTCGCGCAGCGCGCGCAGGCGCGTCACGGGCGCCGATTTCATGGCGAAGCTGCGCGCACTGTCGCGCAGCAGGCTTTCGTCCAGTGCGTCGTCGGCGGCGGAAGGGGCGGTGGCATTCATCGCGGGGACTCCTGTGAACCTCGCCTCAGCCCGCGCGCAGTCGGCGCGCGAGCGCTGCGATCTCGTCGAGTTTGGGCAGCACCGCGTCGGCCGCGGCCGAAGGCAGCGAGAAGATCAGCTCGTGCCAGACTTCGGCGAGGTGCTGCCGGCAGGCGGCTTCGTCGACGGGTGCGTAGTAGAGCGCGAGCGTCAGATCCTCGAAGCGGCGAGCGCAGCGCGCGCAGGCCTCGCGCAGGCCCGCGATCGTCGCGCCGCCGGCGCGGCCGCGGATCGGCATCCAGCCGTCGGCGTACTCGGCGATGCGATCCAGCGCGTAGCGCGAGTTCGAGCCGATCCAGAACGGCGGCCCGCCCGGCTGCAGCGGTTTCGGATACGAGTACATCGGGCCGAAGTCGACGAACTGACCGTGGTATTCGACGACCTCGCGCGCCCACATCTCGCGCAGCGCGAGCACGCGTTCGCGCAGGATCGGCCAGCGCTGCGCGTAGGGCGTGCCGTGGTTCTCGAGCTCCTCCGCGTTCCAGCCGGCACCGATGCCGAGCGTCACGCGCCCGCCCGACAGCCGATCGAGCGTCGCGACGGTCTTCGCCAGCACGATCGGATCGTGCTGCGTCAACAGCGTGATTCCGGTGCCGAGCCGGATGCGCGTCGTCACTGCCGCCGCCATCGCGAGCGCGACGAAGGGATCGACGGTGCGCCGGTAAGGCTCCGGCAGCTCGCCGTCGGCGAAGAACGGCGAGCGCGAGGACAGCGGCAGGTGCGTGTGCTCGGGCAGATAGAGACCGTCGAGCTCGCGGGCCTCGACCGCGGCAGCGAGCTCGACCGGCGCGATCGTGCGATCGGTGGCGAACAGGCAGACGCTGAAACGAGGCATGGCCGGCGCTCCGGGCACGAACTGGGGAGGCCTATGCTAACAGGCCGGGCGAAGCGGGAGGCAGCACTCGTCGCGACGCCGCGCGTGGCGCCCGCGCGCGGGCTCGTCGGCAAGGCGCGTGCGTGTTACAACGGAAACCGTTCGTCATCGGCCACACCCGCCATGGACAACCTTGCCTATGTCGCGATCTACCTGAGCGCGGCGGTGCTGTCGGTCGCGCTGATGAAGCGCTTCGGCTTCGCCGCGGTGCTCGGCTATCTGTTCGCCGGCATCGCGATCGGCCCCTGGGGCCTCGGCCTGATCGAGGACGTCAGCAGCGCGCAGCACCTCGCCGAGTTCGGCGTCGTGCTGCTGCTGTTCGTGATCGGCCTCGAGCTGCAGCCCAGCCGCCTGTGGGCGCTGCGCCGGCCGATCTTCGGCCTCGGCAGCGCGCAGGTGCTGGGGAGCGGCGCCGCGCTAGGCGCGGTCGCGATCGCGGCCGGCCTCGGCTGGCAGGCCGCGACGATCGTCGGCCTCGGGCTCGCGATGTCGTCGACGGCCTTCGTGCTGCAGCTCCTCGCCGAGAAGCGCGAGCTGGCGACGACCCAGGGCCGCGCGAGCTTCGCGATCCTGCTGTTCCAGGACATCGCCGTAATTCCGCTGCTCGCGATCGTGCCGCTGCTCGCCGCGCCGGACGCGCTCGCCGAAATCAGCCCGCTGGTCGGCGGCGCGAAGTTCGTCGCCGTGTGCGTCGGCCTCTCCCTCGCCAGCCGCTTCGTGCTGCGCCCGTTGTTCCACCTGGTCGCGGGCAGCGAAGTGCCGGAGCTCTTCACCGCGACGGCGCTGCTCGTGGTCGTCGCGACCAGCCTGTTGATGCATGCCTTCGGCCTGTCGGCGACGCTCGGCGCCTTCCTCGCCGGCGTGCTGCTCGCCGATTCGGAATACCGTCACGAGTTGGAGGCGCGCATCGCGCCCTTCGAGGGCCTGCTGCTCGGCCTCTTCTTCATCTCGGTCGGCATGAGCGCGAACCTCGGCTTGGCCGCCGCGTCACCGGGGACGGTGATCGGCCTGGTCATCGGCCTGATGGGCGTGAAGCTCGCGCTGATGTACGGCATCGCGCGCGTCTCGGGCATGGCGCACGCGCCGGCCGCGCGGCTCGGCGCGGTGTTGAGCCAGGGCGGCGAGTTCGCGTTCATCCTCTTCGCGCTCGCGCGCGACAAGGGGCTGCTCGCGACCGCGACCAGCGATCTGCTGATGCTCGTCGTCACCGTGTCGATGGGGCTGACGCCCGTCGTCTACGCGCTGGCGACGCGCCTCACGCGCCGCCCGCCGCCGCGGACCGGCGACTACGAGCGCGTCGTCGACACCGATCACCAGGTCGTGATCGCGGGCTTCGGCCGCGTCGGCCAGGTCATGGGCCGCATCCTGCGCGCGCTGCAGATCCCGTTCACGGCGCTGGAGATCAATCCGGACCAGGTCGAGACGGTGCAGCGCTTCGGCAGCAAGGCCTACTACGGCGACGCGTCGAACCTCGAGCTGCTGCACGCCGCGCGCGTCGACAAGGCGAAAGTGTTCGTGCTCGCGATCGACGACATCGAGGCCTCGCTGCGCACGGCGGAAGTCGTCAAGCGGCATTTCCCGGAGGTCACGGTGTATGCGCGGGCGCGCAACCGGCGGCACGTGTACCGGCTGATGGATCTCGGCCTCCCGTACATCGAGCGCGAGACCTATCACTCGACGCTGCTGATGACCGAGCAGGTGCTGGTGGCGCTGGGACTGTCGGCGCGGCAGGCGCGTCGCGCCGTGATCGCCTTCCGCCACCACGACGAGAAGACGCTGCAGGAGAGCCATGCAATCTACAAGGACGACACGCGGCTCGTGCAGAGCACGCGCGAGGCGGCCGACGAACTGCGCGCGCTGTTCGAGTCCGACGCCCGCCTGCAGCCCCGCGCCGAGGACTGAGGCGGCGCGGAGCGGGCGGCGCTCAGGGCAGCTGGTTGGCGTACTTGCCCTGAATCTCGCCGATCTTCTGCAGGATCTCGGCTTCCATCTGCAGCTGCAGCTTGTCGTTGCCGGGCGGCAGGCGCGGCATGTGCAGCCTCTGCGCCATGCCGTGCATGTGGCGCATCTTCATCGGACAGCGCTTGCCGTGCATCTTGCCCATGCCGTGGCGCATGCCTTCACCCCTGCTCATCGTCGCGTCCGGGGCGGCGGGCGCCGCGTCCTCCGCGGTCTGGGCAGCTGCCGGCAGGGCGAGCGCCGCGAGCAGCACGGGCACGGCGATCCGTGGCAAATATCCGAAACGCGATGTCTTCATTCGATCCTCCATTGAGTCTGACCCGCGACGAGCGCCTGACGCTCGCACGCTTGTTCATCTCCACATTCTGCGAGCTGAACGCAGTGTTGATGTTGATGCCGCTCATGACCCTGCGCCTCGCGGCGCGCGGCGAAGCGGCATGGATCATCGGCCTTTTCGGCGCAGCGCTCTACGGCGCGATCTTCCTCGTCACGCCGTTCGCGGCGGCGTTCACGCGCCGGGCCGGCCTGCGTGCGACCTATGCGTTGTCCGGCAGCGCACCCCTCGTGGCCGTCGCCACGATTGCTGTGACCGCGCGCCTCGACGCATGGTTCCTTGCCGCCGCCGTGCTCGGCTGCTTCGGCGGCCTGCGCTGGGTGACTGCGGAAGCCTTCGTCGCCGAGGTCGCCCCCGCCGCGCGGCGCGGCGTGATCATCGGCGCCTTCGAGACCATGGTCGGCGCCTGTTTCGTCACGGGTCCGCTGCTCGTCAGCGCGACGGGCATAGCCGGCGCGCTGCCGCTCCTGGTCAGCGGCGCGCTGCTCGTCGCGGGTCTCGCCTGCCTGTTCGGGCTGCCGGCCCTCGCGACGCACGGCGAGGATCGCTCGCAGGTCGCGTTCCTGCGGCTCGCCCGCGAACGTCCCGTGCTGCTCGTCGCGTCCTTCATCGGCGGCATGCTGGAGAGTGCGCCCGCCACCTTCCTGCCCGTCGCGGGCCTCGCCGCGGGGCTGCCCGTGGCGCTGGCCGCCGGTCTGGTCGCGACGCTGGGCGTCGGCGGCTTCGTGTGCCAGTTGCCGGTCGGCTACCTCGCCGATCGGCGGCCCCTGCACGGGCTGCTGCGCGCCTGCCTGTGGAGCGTGCTGCTGGGCGGTCTGCTCGCCTGGCCCGCCGCGCACTGGCCCGGACTGCTGTGGCCCGTCGCGCTGCTGTGGGGTGCCGCGACCGGCGGCCTCTACACGCTCGCGATGATCACGATCGGCCATGCCTACGGCGGCGTCGCCCTGGTCGGCGCCACGGCCGCACTCGTCTTCGCGTATTCGGCCGGCGGCGCGCTGGGGCCTGCGCTCGCCGGCCTCGTGGTCGAGCTCGCGCCCGGCTGGGGCTTCGCGGCGCTGTTCTGCGTGATCGCCGGCGTCGGATTGGCGCTGATCAGGAGCCCGCCGCGGGCCGCGTAGGTCGTCCGCCGGGTCGGCCTGGACTGCGCGTCGCGTCACGACTCCGCATGCGATCGATGCCCGCGCCGCCGGCGGCTGGCCGGGTGAGTGCAGAAAACGGCATTTCAGGACGCTAACCAGGGTTAACTACACGTAGTCCAGGATCTCGTGTCCGACCCCGAGCGCGCTACCGGCGCCCGCCTCAGTCGCTTCTTCATCGAACTGTGCGTCGGCAGCCACGTGCCCGACGACGCGATGGGGCAGACGCGCGCCCATGTCTTCACTCTCGCCAGCACCCTCACTTTCTTCGCGGCGAGCTTCTACACGGGATTCTTCCACTGGGCAGGGCGCAGCCTGGATGCGGTAGTCATGGCCTGTCTGCTGCCGTTCGTCGTCTTCAACGTCCGGCAGGCGCGGACCGCCGGGCAGCTCGAGCGCGCGATGTCCCGGCTCGCCGGCGGCGTCAATCTGCTGCTGCTCTATCTCGTGTGGCGGGAAGGCGGCATCGGTCCGACCTCGTGGTGGCTGATCATGCCGCCATACATGCTGGTCCACTGCGCGATGCATCGCGGGGCCGCGGCAGCGCTCGCGCTCAACATCGCGTTCGAAGCGATGGTGCTGCTCAACAACCGCTACGGCACGCCCCTGCCCAGCGATCTCGGCGACCAGCCGGAGCTGCTGTACCTGAGCTCGCGCATCGGCCTCGCCGTGACGCTGCTGTCCTCGATGGTGCTGCTCGCTCGCTCCCGCGCCGCGGTGCTGCGCCACCTTCGCCTCGTGAACGCGCAGCTGGCGGCGGCGAACCGCGCGGCGCTCGCCGCGGCGGAAGCGAAGTCGCGCTTCCTCGCGACGATGAGCCACGAGATCCGCACGCCGCTGAACGGCGTGCTGGGCGCAGCCGAGCTCCTGCGACGCACGAGCCTCGACGGCGTGCAGGCCCACTATCTCGGCACGCTGCGTCACAGCGGCGGGAATCTGCTCGAGCTGGTGAACAACGTGCTCGACTTCTCCAAGCTCGAAGCGGGCAGGGCCGAGCTGGCGCACGAGGCCTTCGACGTCCGCGACGTCGTCGAGGACGTGATCGAGTCGATGGCGCCGCGCGCGCATGAAAAGGGGCTCGTGCTGAGCGCCTTCGTCGCGCGCGACGTGCCGGTGCGGCTGCTCGGCGACGCGGCGCGCGTGCGCCAGATCCTCGCGAACCTCGCGGCCAACGCCGTGAAGTTCACGGCCGAGGGCGAAGTCACCGTCACGGTGACGCGAATGGCGCTGGCCGCGCGCGGACGCTGCCGCCTGCGGCTCGCCGTGCGCGACAGCGGCATCGGGCTCGACGTCGAGCAGTCGGCGCGCCTCTTCCAGGCCTTCACGCAGGCCGACGGCTCGACGACGCGCGTCTACGGCGGCACGGGCCTGGGACTCGCGATCAGCAACGAGCTCGCCCGCCTGATGGGCGGCGAGCTCGCCGTCGACAGCACGTCGGGGGCGGGCGCCGAATTTCACTGCGCGCTCGACTTCGACGCGGTCGACGCGGTCGAGCCGCCGCGTCTCGACGCACGGGTGATCCTCGTCGAGCCCGCGCGTGCCTGGCGCGTTGCCCTGCGCGAGACGCTGCTCGGCTTCGGCGCCCGCGTCGAGGCCTGCGAGGGGCTGGCATCGCCGCTCGCGCTCGACGCGCGCACGCTGGTCGTGCTCGGCGCCCGCGCACCGGCGACGGTGCACGAACATGCGCTGGTGCAGACCGCGCGCAGGTGCGGACGCCTGCTCGTGCTGCTGCCCTACGGCAGCGATGCGCCGGCGGACGGCGAAGTGCCCGTGCTGTACGAGCCCGTGCGGCGCCAGCTGCTGCTCGCACGCCTGCGCGCCCTGCTGGAAGCGCCGCCGACGCCGCAGTCGATTCCCGCGCCCGCCGCCAGCGAAGCTTCAGTGACGCGGCGCGTGCTGCTGGTCGAGGACAATCCCGTCAACCGCGAGCTCGCCGCGGCGATGCTCGAGCAGGCCGGTTGCGCGGTGGATACGGCCGAGCACGGCCGGCACGCGATCGAGCAGTGGCAGCGCGGCGTCCACGATCTGATCCTGATGGACTGCCAGATGCCCGTGCTCGACGGCCTCGCAGCGACACGCAGCATCCGCGCTGCCGAGCGCGCAAGCGGCCGCTTCCGCGTGCGCATCGTCGCCCTTACCGCCAACGCCTTCGCCGACGACCGCGCCCGCTGCCTCGACGCCGGCATGGACGACTTCCTCGCCAAGCCCTTCACCTATGCGCAGCTCCGACAGGTCGTCGGCGCGCCCGAGGTCGTCGCGGTGTCGTAGCGACGAAGCGTCCCGTGGCCCGGACGAGCGCGGCGAATCAGGGCAAAGTTGCGCTGCGCGCGCCACGGAGAACACAGACAACGCGGAGGAAGAGAATGATTGGGCCTGCGCCTCCGCGACTCGATCGCGGCTGCAGGCGCCGGCGCTGCGAAAGCCTCGAACAATCCATCTCTTCTCCGTGTCCTCTGTGTTCTCCGTGGCTATATGGCTGAGCGTAAATGCGCTCCACTGGCGGTTCGATAGCGTATGCCCGTGTAGGAACCTCCCACGTCATGCCCGCGCAGGCGGGCATCCACGCACTCCCCCGGCGTCCAATAAAGATCGCCCGACGGAGACCTCCTCATCAGGCGTGGATTCCCGCCTGCGCGGGAATGACGGCAA
>JBFWSI010000189.1:0-7153 GCA_050248455.1 Gammaproteobacteria bacterium
CCGGATCGCGCGCGAGGCTGTGCAGCTCCTTGATCCCGAGGAGGAGGACGGTCGCCGCGCGCACGCTCAACGCTCCTGCTTCCGCAGCAGCAGCACCGCCGTGGCGACCAGCACGCAGGCCGCGAACGCGAGCGGCGGATAGGCGTAGGCCAGGTCGGCGAAGTCGAGCCCCTTCGAGAAGGTGCCGCGCACGACCAGCAGGTACCAGGTCGCCGGAAACACCTGTCCGATCGCGGCGCCGAGGCCTTCGAGCGAGCTGACGGGATCGAGCAGGCCCGAGAACTGCACGCAGGGCAGGACGCTGAGGATCGCGGTGCCGAACACCGCCGCGATCTGCGTGCGCACGAAGGACGACATCAGGAGGCCGAAGGCGGTCGCCGCCATCACGTACAGCAGTGAGGCCAGCAGCAAGGCGCCGAGACTGCCGCGCAGCGGCACCTCGAAGAGCGTCACGGCCAGCAGCACCATCAGCAGCGCGTTCGCCATGCCGACGGCGACGTAGGGGAGCTGCTTGCCGAGCAGGAACTCGGTGCGCGTGATCGGCGTGACGTAGAGGTTGACGATGGAGCCGAGCTCCTTCTCGCGCACGACGGACAGCGCGGTCAGGATCGAGGGGATCAGCATCAGCAACAGCGGAATGATCGCCGGCACCATCGCCGGAATGCTCTCGACGTCCGGGTTGTAGCGATAGCGCGTCTCGATGCGAAAGGCATCCGCCGGCAATTCTCCCGTCGTCTCGCGGATCCGGGCACGCAGCCACTGCGCGTGCAGGCCCAGCGTATAGGCGCGCAAGGTCTCCGCACGCGTCGGCATCGCGCCGTCGATCCACGCCGCGATCTCGACCGGCACGCCGCGCGCGACGTCGCGCCCGAAGCCCGGCGGGATCTCGATCGCGAGGCTCACTTCGCCGGCACGCATGCGGCGATCGAGCTCGGCGTGATCGCGCAGCGGCGGCCGCTGCGCGAAGTAGCGCGAGCCGGCCAGGTTCGCGACGTAGTCGCGGCTGAGTGCCGTGTCGTCGCGATCCAGCACCGCAAAACGCAGCGCGTCGACGTCGAAATTGAAGCCGTAGCCGAGGACGAGCATCAAGAGCGCCGTGCCGATCACGGCGAGCGCCTGACGCACGCGATCGCGCTTGAGCTCCAGCGCTTCGCGCCAGGCGTAGCAGAGCAGACGACGCGGGTCGAACATCACGCCGTCGCGCGGCGCCTGCCGGTTCGGCGGCACCGCGAGGGGCGCGGTCGATGGCGCGGCCGCGTCGCCGATTGCCTCCTCGAGCAGGCCGATGAACGCCTGCTCCAGCGACGCGCTGCCCCGCGCACGCACGATTGCAGCCGGCGTGTCGCTGGCGAGCACGCGTCCCGCGTGCATCAGCGAGATGCGATCGCAGCGCTCGGCCTCGTTCATGAAATGCGTGGAGACGAAGATCGTGACGAGGTCGCGGCGCGAGAGATCGAGCATGATGCGCCAGAAGGCGTCGCGCGCCGCGGGATCCACGCCGGAGGTCGGTTCGTCGAGGATCAGCATCTCCGGCGCATGGATCACCGCGACCGCCAGCGACAGGCGTTGGCGCTGGCCGAGCGGAAGCTCGTCCGGCAGTTCGTCGAGCACCGCGGCGAGATCGAAGCGCGCGGCCATCTGCGCGACGCGGGCCGGGATGTCGGCGGCCGGAATGTCGAAGATCTTCGCGTGCAGGACCAGGTTCTGGCGCACCGTCAATTCGCGGTAGAGCGAGAACGACTGCGACATGTAGCCGACGCGGCGGCGGGTCGCGAGGTCGTCCGGCGCGACCGGGCGGCCGAACAGTGCCGCCGTGCCTGCGCTCGCGGGCAGCAGGCCGGTCAGCATCTTCATCGTCGAGGTCTTGCCGCAGCCGTTGGAGCCGAGGAAGCCGAAGATTTCGCCGCGCTCGATGCGGAAACTGACGTCGTCGACCGCGGTGAAGTCGCCGAAGCGCAAGGTGAGGCCGCGCGCCTCGATTGCCGGCGTGCCGTCGCCCTGCGCGACGCGCGGCGGCGGTGTGTCGATTTCGCCGTGCGGCTGCCGCGCCGCGGGCAGCAGGGCGACGTAGGCGGCCTCGAGCGAGCGGGCGGCGGTGCCGCGCAGCAAGGCTTGCGGCGCATCGCTGGCGAGAACGCGGCCCTCGTTCATCGCGATCAGGTGATCGAAGCGCGCGGCTTCTTCCAGATAGGCCGTCGCGATCAACACGCTCATGCCGGGCCGTCCGCTGCGAATGCGCTCGACCAGCGCCCAGAAATGCCGGCGCGACAGCGGATCGACGCCGGTGGTCGGCTCGTCGAGCACCAGCATGTCGGGATCGTGGATCAGCGCGCAGCACAGGCCGAGCTTCTGCTTCATGCCGCCGGACAACTTGCCCGCGGCGCGGTCGGCGAAAGCCGCGAGATCGGTGGCCTCGAGCAGGGCCGTGATGCGCGCCTCGCGCACCTCACGCGGATCGCCGAACAGGCGCGCGAAGAACTCGATGTTCTCGCGCACCGACAAGGTCGGGTAGAGATTGCGGCCCAGGCCCTGGGGCATGTACGCGATCCGGCGCAGCAGGTGCCGGCGGTGACGCGCGGCCGCCATGTCGCCGCCGAGCACCTCGACCCGCCCGCGCTGGAGGGCGCGCGCGCCGCCGATCAACGCGAGCAGGCTCGACTTGCCGACGCCGTCCGGGCCGATCACGCCGACCATGCAGCCGGCCGGGATCTCGAGATTCACGCGGTCCAGCGCAAGCGTCGAACCGTAGCGCAGGCTCACATCGTCGAGACGCGCGGCGAGCGACGCCGTGTCGCCCGCACCGTGCGCGGAGCGCGCGCTCATGGCGGCAGGCGCAGCGCCAGATCGGGCGGCCAGGCGACGCCGGTGTCGAGGCGCACATAGGCCATGCCGGGCAGCCCGGTCTTGACCTTGCGGATGTGCTGGCGAAGCAGCGCCGGCGGGATCTGGGCCTTCACGCGGAACATCAGCTTTTCGCGCTCGTTCGCCGTCTCGACGGTCTTCGGCGTGAACTGCGCCTCGCTCGCGACGAAGGAGACGGTCGCCGGGATCACGTATTCGGGCGCGGCGTCGAGCACGAGCCGGACGTCGTCGCCGATTGCGAGGCGCCCCGCCGCGGCCGTCGGCAGGAAGAAGGTCATGTAGACGTCGCTGAGATCGATGAGATTGAGAACCTTGCCGCCGGCCGGCACCACTTCGCCGGGCTCGGCGATCCGGAACTGCACGCGGCCGTCGGCGGGCGCCTTCAGGACCATGTCATCGAGATCTTCGAGGACGCGCTCGAGCGCCGCGCGCGCCGCGGCCGCCGAGGCCTGCGCGCCGCGCACCTGCGACTCCGCGTTGACGACACCTGCATCGCCCGCCGCGACCTGCGCGCGCGCCGCGTCGAGGGCCGCGCGCGCCGTCTCGGCGCGCGTGCGATCGTCATCGACGGCCTGCGCGGAGACGAACTTCTTCTGCTGCAGCCCCAGCGAGCGCGCGAGCTGGGCCTCGGCGAGACGCAGCTCGGCCTCGCGCTGCGCGACCGCTGCCTGCGCGGCGAGGCGCTCGCTGCGGCGCTGGGCGAGCAGGCTCTGCGCGGTTTCCACCGCGCTGCCGGCCTGCTCGATCTGCGCCTCGGCCTGGCGCTTCGCGGCATCGAGCTGATCCGGATCCAGCGTCGCGATGGCCTGACCGGCCTCGACGAAATCGCCCTCGCGCACCAGCACTTCGCGCACGCGACCCGGGGTGCGGGCAGCGACGTCGATCTCGACCGCTTCGATGCGCCCGTTGCCGCTCGCGATGCCCGCGGCGCCCTGATCCAGCGCCTGCCGCTGCCACGCGAACACCGCGGCACCGACCACGACGAGCAAAGCGACGATCCACCCAATCCACCTGCGGGACGACGGCGTCAATGTTCCTCCGAATCATCCATCGGCCCGCGACCGAGCCCTGCCGTCACGATAAGAGCAGGCGCGGCGGCGTCAATTGCGACGCATCAATTATCGCCCGGAGCGGCGAGCGAGTGTCATCGGCAGCGCGGCAGGCGGACCTCTGGCACGAGCGCCTGCGTACGGCCTTTCATCCGACTCTCGTTCGCCGGCGCGCAGCTTATGCTCCCCGTGTCCTCGGTGCTCACAACGTCCCCTTGCCGAGCGCGAGTCCGAGGAGGCCCTCGACGAACCGTTCCGCCGGAGACCCTGTCATGTTCGGATTGACTGCGCTAGAGCTGGCGCGCATCCAGTTCGGCTTCACCATCTCGTTCCACATCATCTATCCCGCCATCACCATCGGCCTGGCGAGCTACCTCGCGGTCGTCGAAGGGCTTTGGCTGTGGAAGAAGGACGCGGTCTATCGCGACCTCTATCGGTTCTGGTCGAAGATCTTCGCCGTCAACTTCGCCATGGGCGTCGTCTCGGGCCTGGTGATGGCGTACCAGTTCGGGACCAACTGGAGCTACTTCTCCGCGTTCGCCGGCTCGATCACCGGCCCGCTGCTGACCTACGAGGTCCTGACCGCGTTCTTCCTCGAAGCGGGATTTCTCGGCGTCATGCTGTTCGGCTGGACCCGCGTGGGACCGGGGCTTCATTTCGTCTCGACGATCATGGTCGCGATCGGCACGCTCGTCTCCGCGACCTGGATACTCGCATCGAACAGCTGGATGCACACGCCCCAGGGCCACGAAATCGTCAATGGCGTCGTCGTCCCCGTCGACTGGTTCGAGGTGATCTTCAACCCCTCGTTCCCATACCGGCTCGTCCACATGGTCGGCGCTGCCTACCTGGCGACGGCGCTCTTCGTCGGTGCGTCGGGCGCATGGCATCTGCTGCGCGGGAACGACGATCGGAGAGTGCGCACGATGCTGTCGATGGCGATGTGGATGATCCTGTTCGCCGCGCCGCTGCAGATCCTCGCCGGCGACCTGCACGGACTCAACACGCTGAAGCATCAGCCCGCCAAGATTGCCGCCATGGAGGGCCATTGGGAGAACGAGCCCGGCAAAGGCGTGCCGCTGATCCTGTTCGGCTGGCCCGACATGGAGGCCGAGACCACGCGCTGGCGGATCGAGATCCCGAATCTCGGCAGCCTCATTCTCACCCATCGCTGGGACGGGCAGTTTCCGGGCCTCAAGGAATTCGCGCCCGAGGACCGGCCGCCGGCCGCAATCGTGTTCTGGGCCTTCCGCATCATGGTCGGCCTGGGCTTGCTGATGCTGGCACTCGGGCTATGGGCGGCATGGCGGCGCTGGCGCGGGAGGCTCTACGAGCGCGGCGTGTTCCTGCGCTTCGCCGTCGTGATGGGTCCTTCCGGCTTGATCGCCATTCTGGCCGGCTGGCACACGACCGAAGTCGGCCGCCAGCCGTGGGTCGTCCACGGCATCATGCGGACCGCCGACGCGGTCTCCGACCATTCCGCATTGACGATGAGCGTGACCCTCGTGGCCTTCATCGTCATTTACTTCATCGTCTTCGGGATCGGAACGACCTACATGCTGAAGCTGGTCGGCGAGGGCCCGCACGCGGACGAAGGTGAACCGGCGGGCGGCAGCGGGGATCCC
Source organism: Gammaproteobacteria bacterium (assembly GCA_050248455.1). Taxonomy (GTDB): domain Bacteria; phylum Pseudomonadota; class Gammaproteobacteria. The sequence continues at coordinate 5,537 of JBFWSI010000189.1, forward strand.
GCGCCCCGCCCCGCACGACCGCTGTCGGCGGCGCCCGAGCTGTCAGACATGACGGAGGGATGAGGCATGGGCATCGAGCTGCCGGTCATCTGGGCCGCGATCATCGCTTTCGGTCTGATGATGTACGTCATCATGGACGGCTTCGATCTGGGCATAGGCATCCTGTTCCCGTTCGTGCCGCGGCGCGCGGATCGCGACGTCATGGTCAACACCGTCGCACCGGTCTGGGACGGCAACGAGACCTGGCTGGTCCTCGGCGGCGCCGGGCTGATGGCCGCATTTCCATTGGCCTATGCCGTGATCCTGACCGCGCTGTACATCCCGTTGGCCGCGATGCTGCTGGGCCTCATCTGGCGCGGCGTCGCGTTCGAATTCCGCTTCAAGGCCGATGAAGCGCACAAGCCGTTCTGGGACAAAGCCTTCATGAGCGGCTCGATGGTGGCGACGTTCTTTCAAGGGGTTGCGCTGGGCGCCTTCATCAACGGATTCGAAACCGAGGGGCCGCGCTACCTGGGCGGGCCGATGGATTGGGTCACGCCGTTCAGTCTCTTCACCGGCGTCGGCCTGATCGTCGCCTACGCGCTGCTGGGCGTGACGTGGCTGATCATCAAGACGGAAGGGGCGCTGCACGACCGGATGGTGCAGGTCGCGCGGCCGGTGACATTCGCGCTGCTGGGCGTGATCGCGGTGGTCAGTCTGTGGACACCCTTGGCCCATCCCGCGATCGCCGCCCGCTGGTTCAGCCTGCCGAACCTGATCTTCTTCTCGCCCGTGCCCATGCTGGTCGTCGCCGCCACATGGCTTCTTCTCCGCAGCCTGCGCACCGGAGATCCCGGCAACGCGCCGTTCCTGCTGGCCTTGTTCCTCGTGTTTCTCGGCTATTCCGGGCTCGCGATCAGCGTGTGGCCCAGCGCGATTCCGCCGAACGTCTCGATCTGGCAGGCGGCGGCGCCCCCGCAGAGCATGGGTTTCGCGCTCGTCGGCGCACTGCTGATCGTTCCGGTGATCCTTGCCTATACGGCCTGGTCCTATTACGTGTTCCGCGGCAAGGTGAAGGCCGGAGAGGGCTATCACTGATGGCGCAGGAGGAAACGTCGCGCCGCCTCTGGCTGCGCCGGTTCGGTTGGCTGGTGTTGATCTGGACGGCCAGCATCGGCGTGTTGGCCGTGTTCGCGCTGCTGTTGCGCTTGCTGATGAACGCAGCCGGAATGACGAGCTGAGCGCTGCATGAGCGGGCCGCTGCCGTTCCTTCTTCCCCGCACGTTTCAGGGAATAAAGTACAGCGGCGCTATCGACGCTGTGTCGAGATCGCGGTGGCCGACGACGGCATCGGCGCCGCCGCTGCCATTGCGGGGAGACGCGGCGTCAGTCTTTCTCCTGCAAGCCGGGAGAGCCGCCGCTGCGTCGAAGCCACGACCAAGGCGGGCCTAGCCCGGGCGGCGAGCCCCGTCACTTCGACGTCGCCTGCACATCCGCCAATTTTTTCCGAACTTCCAGATAGACCGAGCGGGAGGCGCTTGCCGATATATTCCTGTCCTGCTGCACCTCATCGAAATCCATCGCACCCGGAGCATCGACCATGGAAAAGCTCGTCGCAGGCATCCTCAAGTTCCAGGA
>JBFWSI010000190.1:0-7141 GCA_050248455.1 Gammaproteobacteria bacterium
TGCCGGATCCGAGCGTGACGTGTTGTTGCCACTCGAAAATCCTGCACGAGCTCGAGTCGTTTCCGGTTCGGTGTGCCGGTGCCGTCCGCCGGCATGTGACTGGCCGCCGGCGGCCTGCTCGTTGAGCCCTCGCACGGCTCCGAATATCGCGGGGCCGTGTGCGATAGATCCGCCAACTAGCTGAAACGACTGAACGATCTCGCGCGACCTCAGAATCGACTCGAAGTCGCGCCCTCGCGCCTCAGCCCGCCTCGCGCAGCACCTCGAGGAAGGCGTCGCCATAGCGGGCCAGCTTGGCCTGGCCGACGCCGGGCAGGGTCAGCAGATCGGCCGCGCAGGAAGGCCGCGCCGAGGCCATCGCGACCAGCGTCGCGTCGTGGAAGATCACATAAGGCGGCACGCCGTGCTCGTCGGCCAGCCGCTTCCGGCAGGCGCGCAGCGCCTCCCACAGCGGCGAGGACGGCGCGACCGCTGCCGCCGGGGTCGCCCGTTTCGCGCGCCGCACGACGGCGGCCGGATCTTCGCGCAGCCACAGCGTCGTCTCACCCCGCAGCAGCGGACGGCTGGTCTCGGTCAGCGTCAGTGCGCCGTAGCGCTCGACGTCCGCGCGCAGGAGCCCGCGCACCACGCACTGGCGAATCACCGAGCGCCACTGCTCGACCGAGCGCTCGCGACCGAGGCCGAAGGTGGACAGCGTGTCGTGACGATACTGCGTGACCTTGTCCGTGGTCTTGCCGATCAGGACGTCGACGACGTGCGCGGCACCGAAGCGCTGTCCCGTGCGGTAGACGCAGGACAGGAGCTGGCGCGCCGCCTCCGTCGCATCCCAGGTCGGCGGCGGACGCAGGCAGTTGTCGCAGTTCCCGCAGGGCGCCTCCAGCGTGTCGCCGAAATACGCGAGCAGGGCGCGGCGGCGGCACTCGGTCATCTCGCACCAGCCGAGCAGCGCATCGAGCTTGTGCCGTTCGAAGCGCTTGTGCTGCTCGTCCGCCGGCGACTCGTCGACCATCTGGCGCAGCCGCACGACGTCCTGCAGGCCGTAGACCATCCAGGCCTGCGCAGGCTCGCCGTCGCGGCCCGCGCGGCCGGTTTCCTGGTAATACGCTTCGATGCTCTTCGGCAGATCGAGATGCGCGACGAAGCGCACGTCCGGCTTGTCGATGCCCATGCCGAAGGCGATCGTCGCGACCACGATCACGCCGTCCTCGCGCTGGAAGCGCGCCTGGTGCGTTTCGCGCACGTCGGCCGCGAGCCCCGCGTGATACGGCAAGGCCGTGTAGCCTTCATCGACCAGCCATGCGGCGGTCTCCTCGACCTTCGCGCGCGACATGCAGTAGACGATGCCGGCCTGGCCGCGGAAGTCGTCGAGGAAGCGGCGGAGCTGGCGGCGCGGATCGGTTTTGACCTCGACGGTGTAACGGATGTTGGGCCGGTCGAAGCTGCTGACGAACCACTGCGGCGCATCGAGCTCGAGCCGTGCCGCGATCTCCTCGCGCGTGCGCGCATCGGCGGTCGCGGTCAGCGCGATCCACGGCACGCCGGGGAAACGCTCGCGCAGGCGATGCAGGCCGAGATAGTCGGCGCGGAAGTCGTGGCCCCACTGCGACACGCAGTGCGCCTCGTCGATCGCGATCAGCGCGACGCGGCTCTGCGCCAGGCGCTCGAGCGTGTCTTCCTGCAGGATGCGTTCGGGCGCGAAGTAGAGCAGATCGAGCGCGCCGCTCGCGAGCGCCGCGTAGACCTCGCGCTGCTCGGCCAGCGACAGCGTGGAATTCAGGTACGCGGCGCGCACGCCGAGCTCGCGCAGCGCCACGACCTGGTCCTGCATCAGCGCGATCAGCGGCGAGACGACGATGCCGACGCCCTCGCGCAGCAGCGACGGCACCTGGTAGCACAGCGACTTGCCGCCGCCGGTCGGCATCAGCACGATGCAGTCGCGGCCGGCGACGACGGCGTCGACGATCGCACGCTGCGCGCCGCGAAACGCGCCGTGGCCGAAGGTTTCCTTGAGTATCGACAGCGCGCGATCGGTCATGCGGCCAGTATACCGCGGCGCCGACAGCGGAAGGCGCGAAGCACCAAGGGCGAAACCGCAGCGGGAACCCCGGTCTGCCACTCGTAGCCCGGGTGCAGCGAAGCGGAAACCGGGATCCGGCATACCCGATTCGCGCAGTCCCTCGATCGTGCTCGACACTCGCGGCACCGGGATTGCTCGAGCGTATCGGCTCGAGGAAACGCCGATCCCGGATTCGCTACGCTCATCCGGGCTACGAAGATCGCCTGTCGCGGCGTTGGGCTTCCTTCGCCAACCCAACCCACGAACGTAACGAAGGGCTCAACGCCCCCGGTACACCGGCTTGCGCTTCTCCATGAACGCGCGCGGGCCTTCCTTCGCGTCTTCGGTCAGGAACACGGGGGTCGAGATCTCGACTTCGAGCTTCAGGCCTTCCGCTTCCGGCAGGCCGAGGCAGGCGCGCGCGGAGCGGCGGATCGCGCGCACGGCGATCGGTCCGTTGGCCGCGATCTTCTGCGCGATCTCGTGCGCCTTGGCGAGCGGATCCGGCGTGACGTAGTTCAGGAAGCCGAGCGCAAGGGCTTCGTCGGCGGTGACGAGATCGCCCGTCAGCAGCAGCTCCATCGCCTTCGCGAACGGCAGCTGCATCGGCAGGCGCACCGTCGAGCCGCCGGCCGGAAAGAGCGCCCACTTCACTTCCTGCACGCCGAACTTCGCCTCCGGCACGGCGACGCGGATGTCGGTGCCCTGCACGATCTCCATGCCGCCCGCGATCGCGTGGCCGTTGATCGCCGCGATGATCGGCTTGCCGGGATCGAAGTTGCGCAGCAGCGCGCGCCGCGGCAGATCGCGATCGGCAACCACGCGCTCGTCCCATTCGTTCTCCGGCTTGCGCGCGCCGGAGTACAGCGGGATCAGCTGGCCGAGATCGGCGCCGGCACAGAACACGCCGCCCGTGCCCGTCAGCACCGCGACGCGCACCTCGTCGTCGTCACGCACGGCGACCCAGGCGTCCGCCAGCCGCGCCGCGACTTCCGGGCTCAGCGCATTGCGCGCCTCGGGCCGATTGAGGGTGATCGTCGCGACATGATCGGCGACGCGATACTCGACGACTGCCATGGAAGCTCTCCTCGCTTGCGGAAAGCCTGCATCCTAGCGCAAGGCGGCCCCCGCGGCGGAATCTTGCCTGGGTGTCGCTCATGTGCTGGATGAATCCATATAGCGAAGCGTAAATGCACTCCCCTGGCGGTTCGATAGCGTATCCCGTGCAGGAACCTCCCACGTCATTCCCGCGCCAGCGGGCATCCACGCACTCCCCCGGCGGCCAGTGCGGAAAAAAGAAGAATCGCCCGCCGGAAAGTTCCTCGTCAGGCGTGGATTCCCGCTTGCGCGGGAATGACGGTAATCAACACGCAGTGGCGCGCATTTACGCTCGGCTATATAGCCACGGAGGGCACGGGGGCACGGAGAGGAAGAAGGGGTTGATGGGAATTTCCGTCGCGCCTGCGCCCGTCGTCGTAATCGCGCCGCGGAGTCGCAGCTTCAATCAATCTCTTCCTCCGTGCCCTCCGTGTCCTCCGTGGCCAAATTAAACGGCATGTCAGCTATCGCCGCCCGCGGACGCGGCGCTCAGCCGCTGTTGCGCAGGCCGGCGGCGATGCCGTTGATCGAGATGAGGATGCCCTGCTTCGTCTTCGTGTCGGTCTGGCCGGCGCGCCAGCGCTTGAGCAGCGTGGTCTGCACATGGTTCAGGGGATCGAGATAGGGGTAGCGCTGGCGGATCGCGCGTGCGAGCGGCATGTTGCCGTCGAGCAGGCGGCGCTGGCCCGTGATCGCGCACAGCGCCGCGAAGCTGCGCTCCCATTCGGCGCGGATGCGCGGGAAGATGCGCTCGCGCAGGGCCGCGTCCTGCACGAGATCGGCGTAGGTCGACGCGATGCCCATGTCGGTCTTGGCGAGCACCATGTCCATGTTCGACAGCAGGGTCTGCAGCATCGGCCAGCCGCGATGGAGATGGCGCAGGCGCGCCAGGCCCGCTTCGCCGTGGCGCGCGACGTAGGCGTCGACGGCGCTGCCGAAGCCGTACCAGCCCGGCAGGATGATGCGCGCGAGCGACCAGCTGAACACCCACGGGATCGCGCGCAGATCCTCGATCCGCGCCGAGGGCTTGCGCGAGGTCGGCCGGCTGCCGATGTGGAGCTCGGCGATTTCGCTGATCGGCGTCGCCTCGCGAAAGAAGCGCGCGAAGCCCTCGGTCTCGTAGACGAGCGCGCGATAGGCGCGATACGCATGATCGCTCAGCTCGTCCATGACCTCGACATAGCCCGGATCGACGCTCTCCGCGCCCGGCAGCGGCAGCAGCGAGGCCTCCAGCGTCGCCGCCATCAACGTCTCGAGGTTGTAGCGTCCCGTCTCGTGATCGGCGTACTTGCTCGCGATCACCTCGCCCTGCTCGGTCAGCCGGATCTGGCCCGCGACCGAGCCCGGCGGCTGGGCGAGGATCGCGAGGTGGCTGGGCCCGCCGCCGCGCCCGACGGTGCCGCCGCGGCCGTGGAAGAGCCGCAGGCGCAGGCCGTGGCGCGCGGCCAGCGCAGTCAGCGCGAGCTCGGCCTTGTACAGCTCCCAGTTCGAGGTCAGGAAGCCGCCGTCCTTGTTGCTGTCCGAGTAGCCGATCATCACTTCCTGCAGCCCGTCGCGGCTGGCGAGCAGCGCACGGTAGACGGGCTCGCGGAACAGCGCGTCCATCACCTGCTCGCAGCGGCGCAGATCGTCGATGGTCTCGAACAGCGGCACGATGTTGACGGCGAGCCGCGGCGACGCGCCGGGGATCAGCAGCCCCGATTCCTTCAGCAGCAGCGCCACCTCCAGCAGATCGCTGACGCTGTCCGTCTTGGAGATGATGTAGTTCTGGATCACCGACACGCCGTAGCGACGCTGCAACTCGGCCGCGGTGTCGAAGATCGCGAGCTCGGCCGCCGTTTCCTCCGTGTAGGCGATGAACGGCGAGCGCAGCGGCCGCGCGGTGCGCAGTTCCTCGAGCAGCCAGCGACGGCGCTCGGCTTCGGGCAGGCTCGCGTAGCCGCCGCGATCCGCGCCGCGCGCGAACAGCTCGTCGACGACCGCCTCGTGCATGCCGCTGTGCTGGCGCAGGTCCAGCGGACAGAGATGAAAGCCGAAGATCTCCACCGCCCGGCGCAGATCGCGCAGGCGACCGCGCACGAGGCGCCGCCCGCCGTGCGCGTTCAGCGAGTCGATCACGACGTCGAGCTCGGCGGCGAGCTCGGCCGCATTCGCATACGGCAGGCCGCTGCCTGCCGGCACGGGCTGCTCGTCCAGCCGCCGCGCAGTCGCCTCGGCGCGCGCATGGATGCCCGCCAGCGCGCGGCGATAGGGCTCGTGCTCGCGGTAGGGCGAAGCTTCGGGCGAGACAGCCGACAGCGCCGCAAGCTCGGGGCTCACCTCGACGAGGAATTCGGACAGGCTGAAGCGCTCCATCAGCGCGCGCACCTCCTCGCGATAGAACTCCATCGCGGTCGCGGCATGCGCCTGCACGGCGTGACGCGTGATCTCGGCGGTCACGTACGGATTGCCGTCGCGGTCGCCGCCGATCCACGAGCCGATGTTGAAGATTGCGCCGACCTTCGGCGCGCTCGAGCCCTGTGCGGCGAGCAGATCCTCGAGCTCGGCATACAGCCGCGGCAGCTCGCGCAGGAAGGTGTAGCGGAAGTAGGCGAGGCCGTTGTTGATCTCGTCCTTCACCGTCAGCTGCACCGTGCGCAGGATGCGCGTGTACCACAGCAGCAGGATCTGGTAGCGCAAGGCCTCTTCGTTGCGCGCGAGCTCGGCCGCGTCGAGCACCATGCGATCGCGCTCGGCGAGCAGGCGGGCGATCTCGAGCTGGCAGTCGAGGATGCTCTTGCGCTGGACCTGCGTCGGATGCGCCGTGAGCACGGCGGACAGCAGCGAATCCCGCAGGAAGGCGCCGAGCGCCTGCCGCGAGGTGCCCGCCGCGGCGAGCCGGCTCAGCGCGGTGGCGAGCGTGGTGTCGTCGCGCGGATCGGGGTCGTGACGGCGCAGCCGCTTGTTGTGCTGATCCTCGGCGATGTTCGCGAGCAGCGAGAAGAACGCGAACGCACGCACGACGATCAAGGTCGCGTCGCGATCGAGCCCGTCGAGCATCGCGCCGAGCTCGCTGCGCGCCGCCACGTCGTCGTCGCGCCGGAAACGGATCGCGAGCTGGCGCACCGTCTCGATGATGTCGAAGGCGCGCTCCCCTTCCTGCTCGCGCAGCGTGTCGCCGAGCAGGCGGCCGAGCGTGCGGATGTCTTCGCGCAGCCCGCCGTCCGCGACGTCGTCCGGGGCCGAGAGTGCGAGCAGATCCATCGCCGGAAGCTCCAAATTGCTGCGGTGCTCTGGATGATGCCGCGCCGCTGCCGCGCTTGGCAACGAGGTGCCGCGTCCCCCATTTCGGCGGTTGTATGCGAGCGTCGCCGACGGCAGGATTCGAGCTCGGCCTCACGCCTCTCGCCAGGAGCTCGCCCATGAAGATTCTCGACGGCATCCGCGTCCTCGATTTCACCCAGTACCTCGCCGGCCCGACGGTCACGCGCCTGATGGCCGAGATGGGCGCCGAGATCATCAAGATCGAAACGGCGCCGGGCGGCGATCCGTCGCGGCTGCTGCCCGCGATCCGCGACGGCCGCAGCGGCTACTTCGTGCAGCAGAACCGCGGCAAGCAGAGCCTGTGCCTCGATCTGCGGCGGCCCGAGGCACAGGAAATCGTGCGCGCGCTGGTCGGCAAGGTCGATGTCGTCGTCGAGAACTTCGGTCCCGGCGTCATGGAGAAGCGCGGCCTGGCCTACAAGGACCTCGCGCCGCTGAACCCGCGCCTCGTGATGGCCTCGATCTCCGCCTACGGCCGCGAGAGCCCGCTGTCGCACAAGACGGGCTACGACTGGGTCGCGCAGGCCTTCGCCGGCATCATGCACATGACGGGCCCCGCCGACGGCCCGCCGATGCCGGCCGGCGGCGGCATCGCCGACGTGTCCTCCGGCGTGCACGCGTTCTCCGCGAGCGGCTACGCGCTGTTCCACCGCGAGCGCACCGGCCAGGGGCAGAGGCGGGACA
>JBFWSI010000191.1:0-7137 GCA_050248455.1 Gammaproteobacteria bacterium
GTATTACCCGCCGTATCACACGGCGAAGCTGTTCTCGACGCTCGATCACCTGACGAACGGCCGCGTCGGCTGGAACATCGTCACCTCTTATTTGGCGGACGCGAATGCCAACCTCGGCGTTACCGAGGAGCTCGATCACGACGAGCGCTACGATCGCGCCGACGAGTACATGGAGGTCTGCTACAAGCTGTGGGAGCACTCGTGGGAGGACGACGCGCTGGTGCGCGACGTCGCGCGCGACGTCTTCATCGAGCCCTCGCGCGTGCACCAGATCGATCACGCCGGCCGCTGGTTCACGGTGCCGGGCCCGCACATGTGCGAACCTTCGCCGCAGCGCACGCCGATACTGTTCCAGGCCGGCCAGTCCGGCCGCGGCACGGCCTTCGCGGCGACGCACGCCGAGGCGATCTTCTGCGTCTATCCGCATCGCGAGGCCTGCCGCCGCGGCGTCGACAAGCTGCGCAGCGCGATCGTCGCGGCGGGCCGCACGCCGGCGCACCTGAAGATCTGCCAGGGCGTCACCGTGGTCGTCGCGCCGACGCGCGAGGAGGCCGAATTGAAGCTTGCGACGCACCGTCGCTACGCGAGCCCGGAAGGCAGTCTCGCGCTCTTCAGCGGCTGGGCCGGCGTCGACGTATCCTCGCTGCCGCCGAACCAGCCGCTCGATCAGGTCGAGTCGAACGCGATCCAGGGTGTGCTAGGTTTCTTCCGCGACATCGATCCGAACCGGCGCTGGACCCTGCGCGAGATGGGGGCGGCGATGGCGGTCGGCAGCATCATGCCGAAGATCGTCGGCACACCGCAGGAAGTCTGCGACGAGCTCGAGCGCTGGGTCGACGAGACGGGCATCGACGGCTTCAACCTCGTGCCGATCCTCCAGCCCGACGGCTTCCGCGATTTCGTCGAGATGGTCGTGCCCGAGCTCCAGCGCCGCGGCCGCGTGCGCACGGCCTACGAAGGCGAGACCCTGCGCGAGCACTACTTCGGCCGCGGCCAACGCCGTCTCGCCGCCGACCACATCGCCCACCGCGCCCTGCCGCCGTGGAAAACTCCTTCGTAGCGACGCCGTATGGCGCGGAAGAGCGCAGCGGAATCCGGGCTGTGCGCTGCTCATGCGCTGATGAATCTAGGTAGCTGAGCGTAAATTCCCTCCACTGGCGTTTCGATAGCGTATGCCCGTGTAGAAATTTCCGACGTCATGCCCGCGCCAGCGGGCATGCACGCACCATCCCGGCGTCCAGCGGGGAAAAAGAAGGATCGCCCGACGAGGCCTCCTCGTCCGGCGTGGATTCCCGCTGGCGCGGGAATGACGGTAAACAGCACGCAGTGGAGCGCAATTACGCTCAGCTATATAGCCACGGAGGACACGGAGGACACGGAGAAAGAGATTGATTGGACCTACGCCTCCGTGGCTCGAGCGCGACGATTGACGTCGGCGTTGCGTAATTCTCCTACCAATCTTTTTTCTTCCTCCGTGGCCAGATTGTTGAGCGCAAATGCACTCCATTGGCTGTTCGACAGCGCATGCGCAGGTGGACGCCTCCTTCGTCATTCCCGCGCAAGCGGGAATCCACGCCTGACAACGAGGTCTCCGTCGGGGATTCTTTTTCTGAGCTCAACGCGGGGGGAGTGCGTGGATTCCCGCTTGCGCGGGAATGACGAAGGAGGTTGCTACACGGGCATACGCTATCGAAACGCCAGTGGAGTGGATTTTACGCTCAGCTATATGGATTAAACCGGCATATCAGACGCCACCGCCCCGAGATATGCAGCGGCGGTCAAGGCAGCGGCTTGCGGCGGCCCGTGATCATCGACAGCGGCAGGTTGTCGCGCAGGCGGATGCTCTCGAACGCGGCGGCGAAGAGGTGCAGGGCGACCAGGCCGGCGAGGCCGTTCGCGATCCATTCATGGACTTCTTCGAGCCACTCTTCTCCCCAGAACAGGTCGATCTCCTCGAGCATGTAGCCCGTGACGCCGAGGGCGAGCATCGCCGTCATCATCAGCAGCATCACGAGCGCGCCTAGCGGCGAGTGTCCGAGACGATGTACGTCACGACCGCCGAGCAGCGCCTTCACGTGCGTCTTCACGCGCGTCGGCGTCGGCCAGAAATCGGACCAGCGCGCCGCGCCGCGGCCGATGAAACCCCAGACGGCGCGCACGCAGATCCACGCCACGGCGAAGTAGCCGATCCAGCGATGCCAGCCTTCGCCCGCCTCGGTCACGAAATAGTTCGCGAAGAAGGCGAAGGCCAGCGACCAGTGGAACAGCCGCACGAGCGGATCCCACACGCGCACCGTCTGGTTCACGGCATCACTCCTCGATCCGCGACTTCACGGCGTTGCCGCTGACGGGGTCGTGGTAGATCTCGACCTTCTTGCCTTCCTTGTTCCAGCCGTAGATCTCGTAGCAATTGCCCTTGGTGACCTTGAACTTCTTGATCTTGTAGCCCTGCGCGACGAGGGCTTCCTGGAATTTGGTCTGGTCCTGCCACTGGGCCTGGTCGGCCGTGGTGCATTCCGGGCCGGCATAGGCCAGCGGGGTCGCGAACACGAGGGTGAGCAGCATCTTACGCATCTGAACGCTCCTGATTTGAGGTGAACACAGGGTACTCCGGAAAGGTGAAACGAAGCTTAATCCCCCGACTGACTTCGGCCTTTCGTAGCCCGGGTGCAGCGCGCGGCGCGGAACCCGGGATTCGGCGTTTCCGTGCGATGAAGCTCCCGGGTTCCGCTCCGCTGCGCCCGGGCTACGAAGTGATCGGCGGCGACGCACGAGCCGTTCAGATCGCGTCGGTCTTCAACTGCTCCGCGAGGTGGCGCGCCTGTCGGATCGCCAGCGTCACGATCGTCAGCGTCGGTGGCACCGCGGCCGAGGTCGAGAACTGGCTGCCGTCGCTGATGTAGAGGTTCGGCACGTCGTGCGTGCGGCCCCAGGCGTCGCAGACGCCGTCGGCCGGATCGCGGCTCTGGCGACAGGTGCCGAGGTTGTGGATGACGGTGCGCGACATCGCGCCGAAGACCTCCGTTGCACCGACCGCGCGGTAGATCTGCTCGCCGTTCTTCAGCGCGTAGTCCATCAAGGCGAGATCGTTCGCGTGATAGCGCTTCGCGAGATGGGCGACGGGCATGCCGTGTGCGTCCTTCACGTCCGCGTCCAAGGTGATCCGGTTGTCGGCGACCGGCATGTCCTCGCCGATGACGGCGGCGGAGGCCATGTTCGGATACTGCTCCATGATCTTCGCGTAATCCGCGCCCCACTCGCCGGGCTGCCACTCGTTCGGCCACACCGGCAGGTGGATGCCGCGCGAGGCGTAGAGGAAGCCGCCGGCAAAACCGCGCGTCGGATCGTGACGGATATCGTCGGCAACGAGGCCCGTGTTGGTGGTGCCGCGATAGTTGTGCACGGGCCCCGGCATGATCGCGATCACGCGGCCGAGCAGATCCGTCATCCAGTGCCGGCCGACCTGGCCCGCGTCGTTGGCCAGCCCTTGCGGGAAGCGGCCGGACTGCGACAGCAGCAGCAGGCGCGGCGTCTCGATGCCGTTCGCCGCGACGCAGACCGCGCGCGCGCGCTGCCGTTTGCGCGCGCCCTGCGCGTCGACGTAGACGACGCCCGTCACGCGGCCGCGCGCATCGTGCTCGATTTGCACGGCCTGCGCCTGCTCGCGCAGCTCGAAGCGGCCGGTCGCCAGCGCACGCGGGATCTCGGCCTGCAGGCTGGTCCATTTCGCGCCGATCACGCAGCCGCCGGTGCAGAAGCCCATTTGCCGGCACTGCGGGCGGCCGTCGTGCGGCACGGTGTTGACGGACAGGTGGCCGTTCGAGACCTTCCGATAACCGCGACGGCGCGCGCCGATCTTCAGGATCTCGCCGTTGTTGTGATCGGGCACGTCGGGCTTGCCGTGCAGGCCGCTCGCGCCCATGCGCTTTTCCGCTTCGGCATAGAAGGGCTCGAGATCCTCGTAGCCCAGCGGCCAGTCGACGAGGCTGGTGCCGGGCAGCGCGCCATAGGTCGTGCGCGAACGGAAATCGTGCGGCTGACGGCGCAGGGTGACGGCGGTCCAGAACACCGTGGTGCCGCCGACGGCCTTCGCGATCAGCACCGGCAGATCGGGGTTCAGATCGCCTTCGACGGTGCGCGGATCGCTCCAGCGCGTACGGCCGTAGACCGCGGGCACGTTCTGCTCGAGCAAAGGCGTCGCGCCCGCTTCGAGGCACACGACGTCGATGCCCTGGGCGCACAGCTCGGCCGACAGCGTGCCGCCGCCCGCGCCGGAGCCGATGACGACGACGACGCGCTCGTCGTCGAGCTCGAAGCGCTTGCTCATGTCGCCTCCTTCAACCACGGCAGATCGACCAGCTTGCTGTCGAGATAGCCGCCGAAAGGCAGCGAAGGACCGGGATAGCCGAAGTGCGGCCAGGCCTCGGGCGCGCCGAACAGCGCGCCGACCGCGCCCTGCCGCAGCAGCTTCACGAAGGCCGGATCGGCTTTGCGCAGCATCGCCTCGCGCGCGGCCTGCGCGGCGTCCGGCCAGCCGGCCGGCAGTGCCGCGAGCGAGCGTTCGACCAGCGCGTCGAGCTTGGGATCGGCCGCGCAGCGCTCGGCGATCTTCGCCGCCGCCGCCGCATGCTGCGCCTCGCCGAACACGGCGAGCGGGAACAGCGTACGCGTCAGCGCCGCGAGGCTCGCGCTGCGCGCGGACGGCACGGCGGGGATCGCGGCGGCGAGGCCGGGGTGCAGCGCGGCGCCGATCGCGGCGGCGACGCTGCCGGCGAGCAGCCGACGTCGCCGCGGCGAGTAGTCGGGGTCGGTGTGCTTCATGAGATGCTTCTTGTTGAGCCCGAGGCCGGACGATGCAAGGCAGGCGCCCTTCGCGGTTTGATCCCGATCAAGCCTTCGCACACGCGATGCTATGCTGCGGGCTTGCGATGCAGAGGAATGTACATGCACGAACGCGAGCTGTACGCGGCGCAGGGTTTCGGTCAGGCGGTCGGTTTGGGCGCGCGGCCGGCGCTGCTCGTCGTCGACTTCGTCGTCGGCTTCACCGATCCGGCCCTCTACGGCGGCGGCAACATCCTCGACGCCGTCGCCCGCACGCGCGAGCTCCTCGCCGTGTTTCGCGCGCACGGGCATCCGGTCGCCTTCACGCGCATCGTCTACGCGGACGACGGCGGCGACGCCGGCATGTTCTGCCGCAAGGCCGCCGGTCTCGACCGACTGACCGAGCAGGTACCGGCTTCCCAGATCGTGCCCGCGCTTGCGCCGCTGCCCGGCGAGCTCGTCGTGCGCAAGACCCAGCCCTCGGCCTTCTTCGGCACCATGCTCGCCCCCTGGCTGCTCGGGCGCGGCGTCGACACCGTCGTCGTCACGGGCTGTACCACCTCGGGCTGCGTGCGCGCCTCCGTGGTCGATGCGATGAGCCACAACTTCCGCACCATCGTTGCCACCGACGGCGTCGGCGATCGCGCCGCAGGCCCGCACGAAGCGAGCCTGTTCGACATGGGACAGAAATACGCCGATCTCATGCGCTGCGAGGAGATCGCCCTCGTCGTGCGCGGCTTGCAGCGCGCGTAGTTTCGCCGAGGAGGTGGCGGCAATCGCCAGGCCCCGCTCAATTCCCCCTCCGTGTTCTTCGTGTTCTCCGTGGCCGCGCGCAGCGCCCACCCTCATCCCCCTCGGTGTTCCGTGTTCTCGGTGGCAAAAATCGGCCTCACCGCCGGCGCCGGACCGGCGGGAGAGGCAGCCGTGCGGTCAACGTCCGACGATGCCGCCATCGACGGCGAGGTTCTGCCGTGTCATCCAGTCGGCTCCCGGGCCGGCGAGGAAGGCGATGGCGCCGGCGATGTCCTCCGGACGGCCGAAGCGGGACAAGGGCGTCATCGCCAGGAGCTCGTCCCGCACCTTCGGATCGACGTCGGCCAGCAGGCCGTTCAGCATCGCGGTCTCCACGAAGCCCGGTGAGACGAGATTGACGGTGATGCCGCGGGGCGCGACCTCGCGTCCGAACACGCGGCAGAACTGCTCGACCGCGCCCTTCGTCCCGAAATAGCACGAGCCGCCCGGCATGTTCATTACGGTGCCGATGGTCGAAACGCAGATGATGCGGCTCCCCTCGCCCATGTGACGTGCGGCCTCGCGCAGGCAGAAGTAGACGCCCTTGGCGTTGACCGCGAACATGCGGTCGAAGTCTTCCTCGGTCGTCTCGACCAGCGGCTTGAACGCGCAGGCACCTGCATTGGCGACGAGCACGTCGAGACGGCCGAATTCCGCCAGCGTGCTGGCGAACAAGCGCTCTATGTCCCCGATCGCAGCCATGTCCGCCTGCACGGCCGAGGCCGTCCCGCCGCGCTCGCGGATGGCGGCGACGGTCGCCTCCGCCTCGCTTTCGCTGCGCGCGTAATTCACGACCACGGCGCAGCCGTCGGCCGCGAGCCGCTCTGCCGCCGCCCGCCCGATGCCTCGTGAGGCGCCGGTGACCAGCGCGACCTTGCCCTTCAGATGTCCCATGCTTCTCGCTCCCCTGGTGCCTTGGCGTGCGGATGACGCGGCCGGCGCGCGGCGCGGATCCCGGGGAGCAAAGCTGGTCCGGCGCGCCGGCCGCGGCACCCCGTTCCTTGCGCTCGAATGCGGACGGGACACGACCGAGTCACGCAAGCGCAACTCGTCAATCTCCTCTCGGTGCTCTTTGTGCTCTCGGTGGTCAAGCAGAGCCTGTCCGGCGGCAAGCCATGGCCCGCGCGGACGCTCTCACCCCTGCGCTTTCCACGTCGCGAGGATCCGCGCGAACGAGGCTTGCAGCGAGCGCCAGGCGGCGTCGTCGAGCGGCACCGGTTTGCGCAGCGGGCCGAGACGCAGCTCGCGGGGCGGGCGGCCGCGATCGGCGAACACGATGCGGTTGTCGCGCGTCGTGTCGTCGACCACCAGCACCGCGTCGTCGAAGCTGCGGCGGATGCGATCGACGTGCACCGCGTGCTGCGGATGATCGGCGTGCAGGTTCACGACCAGCATGCCGTCGGCGGTGAGCGCCGCGCGGCAGTCGTCGAAGAAGCGCTGCGTCGCGAGCGGTTCCGGCAGGCGGGTCTCGTCGTAGGCGTCGACGAGCAGCACGTCGAAGCGCTGGGCGGTTTCGCGCAGGAA
>JBFWSI010000192.1:0-7137 GCA_050248455.1 Gammaproteobacteria bacterium
ATCCCGGGCTCCGCTACGCTGCACCCGGGCTACGAAGTGACGGCGTCCTTCTTGTAGCCCGGATGAGCAACGCGAATCCGGGGATCGAACGCCGCACCGGGCTCATGCGTCCGGCGCAATCCGGCACGGCAAGCCGCGCAGCAGCCACGCGCCCATCACCGGATCGATGTCGTCGTCGGCATCGCTGGTGCACACGTTGATGTTGGTCGCGAAGACGCCGTGCGCATCGGCAGCGTCGCCGGTGCCCTCCGGGTACCACCACCGATCGGCGCATACGACGCCCTCGGCCAGCGCATCGCTGCATCGAGCGCGTTGTCGTACACGACCGAGCGGTGTCTCGATCGTGCACCACGATCCGTCCGCGATGCCGGCACGCGCCGCAGTGGCGGGATGCATCAGGACATCCGGGTGGGCATGCCGGCGGCGATAGCGTGGCGTCTGTTGCGCGTTCTCGTGGAAGCCGTCGATGCGGCGCCCGCCGGTGGTGAGCCACAGCGGAAAATCCCGGGCGCTCGCGATGTGGGGCGCGAGCGCGGTGGGCAGCGCCGGCAAGCCCCATGCCTCGAGCAGGCTCGACGCGAATTCGACCTTGCCGCTCGGCGTGCCCCACCGCGGCGGTCGCATGTCGTCGTGCCCGGCCCGCCGCGCGGCGCTGCCGGACAGCGGACCCTTGGCTGCCGCGACGGTCTCGAAATCGAGCCCGGCCGGCGCCAGCATCGCGCCGTAGAAATCCTCCGCCCGCGCGGGCCACGCGGCGCCGTCGCCCAGGCGTCGAGCGAGATCGCGCCACAGTTCGTAATCGTTGCGCACGCCCGGGGGTGGCGCCACCGCCGCATGACTGGCCCCGACGTAGTCGCCGAACACGCCCATGAACGCGATGCCGAAGGAGAGATAGGGCTTTTCCAGCCAGTGAGCGGCAGGCAGCACGTAGTCCGCGAAGCTTGCCGTCGGCGACAGGAAGAGATCGTGCACGACCGTGAGCTCCAGCATGTCGCTCGCCAACGCACGCGCGACCGCCGTCGCGTTCGGATTCGCGCCCAGCGGATTGTGGTGCTGCACGACGAGCGCCTTGATCGGATACGGCCTCCCGGTCTCGATCGCGCGCCACAGGCTCGGTTCGTGCGCTGTCGCCATCCATGCAAGCGTGTGGTGACGGTCGTGCCAGGCCGCAGCAACGGCAGCATCGATCGCGGCATAGCCGCGGCCCAGGAACGGCAGGCGTTCGGCACCGAGTTTCGCGGCGCGCACGGCTTCCGGCAGGAGATCGGCATCGAGCATGTCGCCGTTCGCGCGCAGATCGCGCGGCGGACCGAGCAGTGCGTGACCACCCGGCACGCCCAGATTGCCGGTGAGGGCGACGAGGCAGGCGATGGCGCGGCCGATCTGGATGACGGGTGTGCCCGTCTGGCACAGCCCGTTGCCGGCGTTGAACACGGTGGGTCCCGGGCTCGTGATGCAATTCGCCGTACGTTCGATGAGCGGCAGCGGTACCGTGCAGGCCGTGGCCAGCGCGTCCAGCGATTGCGCCGCGAGATGCGTGCGCAGCGCCTCGAAGCCCGTCGTGTGTTCGCGCACGAATCCGACGTCGTAGCGATCGCGCTCGACGACGAGCTTCAGCAGCGCGAGCGCCAGCTCGGTGTCGCGACCCGGCAGCGGCTGCAGCCACAGGTCGGCTTCGCGCGCTTCCTGCGTCCGCTCGGGATCGATGACGATCAGCGTCGCCCCTGCCTTGCTCGCCGACCGGATCGCGCGCCACAGCAGCGGTGCCGACGCCGATGGGCGCATGCCCCACAGCACCACGCAGCGCGTGACACCGGCGACGGGCGCGGTGAAGACGGTCGGACCGGTGCCGTAGGTGAGCGTTTCGGCGAGCGTGAGCGGGCCGTAGCAGATCTTGTCCTGGCCGCAGCTGTTCGGCGAGCCGAAACGGTTCAGGAAGCGTTCGCCGATGCCCCAGTCGCCCCCGCGAAACGTGCCATAGCTGTAGGCGAGGCTATGCGGGCCATGGACGTCGGTGACGCGGCGGATGCGGGCCGCGATGTCGTCGAGCGCCTCGTCCCAGCCGACGTCTTCGAAGCGCCCGCTGCCGCGCGGGCCTGTGCGGCGTTTCGGCGTCAGCAGGCGGTCGGGATGGTAGACGAAGTCGGTCGCGTCCTTGCCCTTGGGGCAGAGATAGCCCGCGCTGACGGGATGCTCGCGATCGCCGCGGAGATCCACGACACGCTCGTCCTCGAGCGTAGCAACGAGGCCGCACTGCTGGGTACAGCCGCAGCAGGTGATGCGCGCCTGGCGGGAACGCGGGGCGAGCGTGTTGGTTGTGGACATCAGAGCCTCCGAGCCTCCATGGAACGTGCGTCGTAGCTGGCCGTGCAAGAGCGCCGAGCCCGGATTCCGCTACGCTCTAGACCCCGTCGCCCGGGTGCAGCGTAGCGGAACCCGGGATCTCCATTCGCCCGCGGCGCGCGCCGGCGCTCAGCCTCGCCGCAGCTCGTCGCCGATCGCCGCCAGCAGCTCGTCGATGTCCGCGCGGGTATGCGCGGTGCTGAGGAAGCCGAGGCGGCCGGCATAGAAATACAGGCCGTGCGCGAGCAGCGCCTGGTGCAGGCGGCGGATGCGATCCGCGTCCGCGGCTTCCGCATCGCGCGCGCTGTGAACTGCGCGCAGGCCGAAGTGCAGGTGGAACAGCGAACCGACCCCGGTGACGACGGCCTCGACCGCATGCGCGTCGAGCACGCGCCGCAGCCCGGCGCGTACGTACTCGCCGAGGGCGACCAGCTGCGCGGCGCCGCCGTCCTGCTCGAGCACGCGCAAGGTGGCGAGGCCGGCGGCGAGGCTCAGCGGCAATGCGCTGTAGGTGCCGGACTGGAACACGTAGTCGTGCGGATGCTTTTCCTGCGACAGCCATTCCATCAGCTCGGCGCGGCCACCGAAGGCCGCGAGCGGCATGCCGCCGCCGATCGCCTTGCCGAGGATCGTCAGATCGGGCGTCACGCCGTAGTGGCCCTGGCCGCCGCCGAGGCCGAGACGGAAGCCGGTGATGACTTCGTCGAAGGCGAGCACGATGCCGTGCTGCGCGGTCAGCGCGCGCAGCCCGTGCAGGAACTCGCGTTCGGCCGGGATCGCGCCGGCGAAGCCGAGCATCGGCTCGACGAGGACGATCGCGATGTCCTGCGCGTGACGCTCGAGGATCGCGCGCGTGCGCGCGAGGTCGTTGTACGGCAGCACCAGGGTGAGATTCCCGATCTCCTCCGGCAGTGCGCAGTGATAGGGCACGGCCTGCGGCGCGTCGACGCTGCCGCATTGCTCCGCCGGGACGGCCACGGACACCATCACGTTGTCGGCCTGGCCGTGGTACGCGCCTTCGAACTTCGCGATCAGCCTGCGCCCCGTCGCGCGGCGCGCGACGCGGATCGCGGCCTGCACCGCTTCCGTGCCCGTCGGCAGGAAGCGCAGGCGCTGCATGCTCGGCACGTGCCGCTGCACCGTCTCGGCCAGCTCGATCTGCGCTTCGGTCACCGCGATGTTCGGCAGTCCCGTCGCGAGCGCGCGCTCGACCGCCTCGACGATCGCGGGATGACGATGGCCGAGGATCGCCGGCCCGGCGCCGAGCATGTAGTCGACATAGGCGTGGCCGTCGACGTCGTAGAGCCGCGCGCCTTCGGCGCGCACGAGGTACAGCGGATGCGGCGCGCGCAGCTGCGAGTGCGCGCCGACGCCGTCGGGGAAGACCTTGCCCGCGCGAGCATGCAGCGCGCGGGAACCGGCGAGTGCGTCGCCGGCGCCGAGTGATTCGGGTTTGTTCATGCGTCGTCCTCCGCGGCGAGTCGCCGGCTTCGGGGTAAGGGCAAGAGACGGATCACGTCGCGATCTGCCGCTCGCCCGCGAGCGGCCAGCCTTCGGCGGCGAGCGCGGTGAGCGTGTCGTCCAGCGCCGCGACCAGCGTATCGACGTGCGCCGTCGTCATCGGCGTCGACAGCGCGCCGATGCCGCGCTTGGAGATCTGGATGCCGCGATTGCACAGGCCGAGGAACATCAGCGTGTTCAAGGTCGCGTCCGCGGTCTGCACCGCGCGCGCATCGCGCAGCGGCACGCGCGTCCAGTGGACCTGGAACAGCGAGCCGGCGCCGGACACCCGGGCCGCGGCGCCGTGACGCGCGAGCACCGCGCGCAGCGCCTCGCGCGCATAGTCGCCGAGCGCATTCAAGCGCTCGATTGCGGGCGCATCGAGCAGCTTCATCGCAGCGAAGCCCGCGCAGGCGGACAGCGGATTCGCGCTGAACGTGCCAAGATTGGCGACCGTGCCGCGCGGATCCGCATCGTCGAACACGCGCATGAACTCGCGGCGGCCGCCGACCGCGCCGCTCGGAAAGCCGCCGCCGATGATCTTCGCCATCGTCGTCAGGTCCGGCGCCAGCCCGTACGCCGACTGCGCGCCGCCGACGGCGTGGCGCAGCGTGATCACCTCGTCGCAGATGAGCACGATGCCGGCGCGCGCCGTCTCCTCGCGCAGCACTGCGAGGAACTCGCGCTCGGCGGGAATGACGCCGCCGGCGCCGAGGATGGGTTCGACGAGGATCGCGGCGAGCTCGTCGCCGTGGCGACGCACCGCCTCGCGCACGGCCTGCGGATCGTTGTAGCGGATCAGCACGACGTCCTCGATTGCCGCCGGCGGCAGGCCGCCCAGATCCGCGGTCGGCCGCGTGAGGCGCACGGGATCGTCGACGGCGGGCAGCTGGCTGCCGCCGACCATCACGAAATCGTAGGAGCCGTGATAGGCGCCTTCGAACTTGCCGAGGCGCGAGCGTCCCGTGTAGGCGCGCGCGGCGCGCAGCGCCACCATCACCGCTTCCGTGCCGGAATTGTTGAACACCACCTGCTCGACGGACGGGATGCGAGCGCACAGCAGCTCGGCCAGCGCGAATTCCTGCGCGCCGGGCGAGGAGTAGCTGGTGCCGATTTCGAGCTGGCCCTGGATCGCGGCGAGCATCGTGGGATGGCCGTGGCCGTGGATCAGCGCGGTGTAGTTGTTGTGGAAATCGATGCGGCGGTTGCCGTCCAGATCGGTCGCGTACACGCCCTGCGCGGACGCGGTGTAGAACGGAAACGGGGGGTGGCGCAGCAGCGCCCGCGACGCGCCCGTCGGGATGTGGGCCCGCGCGCGCGCCGCGTGCGCAGCCGAGGTGGCATTCGCGGCCGTGAATTCCCGGCAGGTCGCAGAGTCGGTGAGGTTCATCCGTTCACTCCTTGCGTCGCCGCGACCAGGGCCTGCAGGCCGCGCAGATCGCGGATCTTCACGCTGCGGGCGGCCTCCGCGTCACGGCGCGCGAGCGCCTCGACCAGCGCATCGTGGTTCACCCAGCAGTCGTCGAAGTAGGCGGGTCGATCGCGCAGCATGCAGCGGAGCGCGGCCGTGCAGTGGGGCACGCTCTTCATGCGCAGCACCTCGATGAGCTGCAGCGCGATCGGCCCGCGCGCGGCCTCGTAGATCGCGAACTGGAAAGCGCTGTTGGCCTCGAGCACGCCGTGCAGCGCGCCCGCGCGGCCGTGGGTTTCGACGGCATCGCGCAGCGTGCGGATGCGGGCGAGCTCCTCTGCCGTGACGTGGCGCGCCGCCTCCGCGCAGGCCTCGCCTTCGAGCAGCTCGCGCAGCCGCCACAGCTCGCTCGCGGTCGTCGCATCCAGGGTCGGCACCTTGATGCCGCGGTTCGGCAGCACGACCAGCGCGTTCTCGGCCGACAGCCGCGTCACGGCCTCGCGCACGGGCATCATGCTGGTGCCGAGCTGGGCCGCCAGCTCGCGCAAGGTCAGCGTGGTCCCCGGCTCGAGGCGACCGGACAGCAGCGCGTGCTTGAGCCGCGAATACGCGAGCTCGTTCAGCGTGATACGGGCGAGCGGTTCGAGGGTGAGCGGGCGTTCCGCCATGAGGGGCTCCGTGCGGTCGATGGCGCGAGCATAGGTCTTGGCCATGGTCTTTGACATCTGTGATCACAGCTGACTATAGTCGAGTCGACGGCGTTCTGCACAGAGGGCGGTGGCGATGGCAGATTCGAGGCAGGTCGGCGGCTGGCGCATCAGCGTCGACACCGGTGGCACCTTCACCGACGTGGTCGTCGCCGACGACAGCGGCCGCTTCACGATCGGCAAGGCGCTGACGACGCCGGATCGAATCTTCAACGGCCTGTCCGCGGCGCTCGCGAATGCCGCCGACGGCCTCGGTCTCGGCCTCGGCGAAGTGCTCGGCCGCACCGGCATCCTGATCTACGGCACGACGCGCGCGACGAATGCGATCGTCACCGGCAACATCGCGAAGACGGCCTTCCTCACCACCGCGGGCTTTCCGGACGTGCTGGTGCTGCGCGAAGGCGGCAAGTTCAACCCGCACGATTTCTCGACGCCCTATCCGGCGCCCTATCTGCCGCGCCGTCACACCTTCGAGATCGCCGAGCGCATCGATTCGCGCGGACGCGTGCTGCTGCCGCTCGACGAGGCCGCGGCGCGCGCGACGCTGCGCACGCTGCGCGAGCGCCGCTTCGAGGCGGTCGCGGTGTCGCTGCTGTGGTCGATCGCCAATCCCGCGCACGAGCGGCGCCTCGGCGAGCTGCTGGACGCGGAGCTGCCCGGGGTGCCGTATACGCTGGGCCATGCGCTGAACCCGATCCTGCGCGAGTATCGCCGCGCGTCGTCGACCGCGATCGACGCGTCGATCAAGCCGCTGATGCAGGCGCATCTGCGCGATCTGCAGGCCGATCTGCGCGAGGCCGGGTACCGCGGCGAGATCCTCGTCAGCACCACGCTGGGCGGCTGCCTCGACGTCGACAGCGTGATCCCGCGCCCGATCCACACGGTGCGCTCCGGCCCGGCGATGGCGCCCGTCGCCGGCCGCCGCTATGCCGCGCTCGAGGACCAGCAGGAATCGGTGCTGGTGGTCGACACCGGCGGCACCACCTTCGACGTCAGCCTCATTCGCGACGGCCGGATCTCGATCACGCAGGACACCTGGCTCGGCGGCCAGTTCACGGGCCACATGCTCGGCATCCCCGCGGTGGACGCGCGCAGCGTCGGCGCGGGCGGCGGCTCGATCGCCTGGCTCGATCCGGCCGGGCTGCTGCGCGTCGGCCCGCGCAGCGCGGGCGCGAA
>JBFWSI010000193.1:0-7112 GCA_050248455.1 Gammaproteobacteria bacterium
GGAGAACACGGAGGGGAAGATTATTGGACCTGCGCCCCTGTGATTCATCACCACCCTCGGCGCTAACGCTGGAAGCTTTGAACAATCCCATTCCTTCTCTTTGTTCTCCGTGGCAGCGCGCAGCGCCAAAATGCGGCCTGGAAGTGCTCAGGCCCCCGCGTATGCAGCCCGGATCTCCTCTGCGAGCGCCGTGAAGCCGGCTTCGAGGGCGGCCTCCGGCTGCGCATAGGACACGCGCAGGCACTCGTCGAGGTGCGGCCACGGCGCGGCGAGGCCGGGACCGAAATGCGCGCCCGGGATCACCAGCACGCCGCGCTCGCGCAGGCGCGTGTAGACCCGCATCGTCGATACCGGCAGACCCGGGAACCACAGCCACAGGAAAATCGCGCCCTCGGACGCGTGCAGGCGATACGGCAGGCCGTCCAGCGCGCGCGCCGCGATGGCCTGCGCGAGGCGTGAGCGCGCCGCATAGTGCGGCTGCACGAGCTCGCGCGACAGCGTCACCAGATCGTGCTCGCGCATCAGCTCGCAGACGACGCGCGCGCCGAACGGGTTGGGGGCGAGGTTCAGCATCGCATTCATGCCGACGAGCGCATCGACGATCGGCGGCGCCGCGATCACGATGCCGGTGCGCACGCCGGGCAGGCCGAGCTTGGACAGGCTGAGGCACAGCACGGTATTCGCGTCGAAGGACACCGTCGCCGGCGCGAAGGCGATGCCGGGAAACGGCAGCCCGTAGGCGCCGTCGACGATGAACGGCAGATCGCGTGCGCGCGCCAGGGCGGCGAGCTCGGTCATTTCGGCGTCCGCGGCGAGCTTGCCGGTCGGGTTGCTCGGGCGGCTGATGCACAGGGCCGCGACGTCGTCGTCCATGCGCAGCGCGTCGAAGTCCACGCGATAGCGAAAGCCGTGCTCGCCGCAGGTCTCGATGCGTGAGCGGCAGGACGCGAGCACGCCGTCTTCGAAACTGCTCTGCGCATAACCGATGTACTCCGGGGATTGCGGCAGCAGTACGCGGCGCCGGCGGCCGTCCGGCCAGGTGCCGCCGAAGAGGTTGAACAGCATGAAGAACGAGGCCTGGCTGCCCGGTGTCGTCATCACGTGCCGCGGCGTGAGCCGCCAGTCGAAATGTGCGTTCAGCAGGTCGACGAGCGCGTCGAGAAAGGGCCGGTAGCCCTGCGGACTGTCGTAGCCCGCATAGAGCGCAGCCCAGCCGCGGCGCGCTCCGATCGTCGCGATCGCTTCGTCGAACAACGCCTGCAGCGCCGGGATTGCGCTCGGGTTGCCGCCGCCGAGATTGATCCAGCGTGCGGGATCGCACGCGACGGCACCGAGATCGTCCATCAGATCGCGCGTGCCGCTGCGGCCGCTGAAGCGGGCGCCGAAAGTCGAGAAGTTCATCGTGCCTCGTGCCGTCGGAAAAACCGGTGCCCGGCCCCGGTCGATTGATGGATAATGCCGGGCCATGTTCCCGGCCCGATTGTTCAAGGATCTCGGCGCGCTGCGCACGATCCTGCTCGCCTGCACCCTCGTGCTGATCGCCCTCGCGCCGTTCGCCGACGGCAAGGTCCATCTCCACGACGCGCGCCTGCTCACGAGCGTCGTGGCGCCGGCGCTGATGGTCATCTTCGTGTTCGTGCTGATGCTCGACATCACGATGACGCGCATCTTCTCGATCGACACCTCGCCCGAACGCCGCGCGGGCATGCGCCGCGCGGTGCGCATCGAAAGCTGGGCGCTGCTGGCCTTGCTCGCGGCGTGGATGCCGTTCGCGCTGCGTCTCTTCGAGGTCTGGCCGACCGAATAGGAGCGACTGGCCGCTGCTTCAAGCGTCCTTGGCCTGCTCCCCGCGCTCGCGCAGCTTGTAGCCGAGCAGCTCGATCGCCATGTCCGGCACGTCGCAGCTGCGCGCCGTCCCGCGCGGCAACAGCCAGCGATCCACCGTGTCGCGGTCGACGCGCAGCATCGCGGCGAGCTCGCGACGCTCGAGGCCGTGCGCGACCATCAGCTCGATCAGGGTATCGCGGTTGTTCATGGGCCGGCCCTCCTCGGCCGCATTCAGACTGTTTCGGCCGCCAGCGCTATCAGGGTCTGACGCGCGCGCTGGTCGATCAGGGTAAGGACCCGCGGCAGCACGCGCAGCGCGCGTCCGTCGAGCGCGAGCGTGCGGGTGGCCTCCCGCGCGAGTGCCGGCAGGCGCGTCGCGAGATCGTGCACGAGCTCGAGCAGATAGCGCGAACCGACACCGAGCTCTTCCGCCGTCTCGCGCCAGCGCGCGGGTCGTATCCAGTCGGGACGGTCTTCACGCCCGAGATGCATCGCCAGGCGCTCGCTGCGCGAAGGATAGACGTGTGTCGACAGCCAGCCGTCCCAGATCGCCAGACGCGGTCCTCGCGCCGTGTCGCGCAGGGCGAGCGTGCTCGCATGGGCGCCGCCCAGGCCGGCGAGAAAAGCGAACACCAGCCAGCCGAGCAGCATGCGCAAATCGAGGGCCGGCGCGGCGCTGTAGCGGCGGATCAGCTGCGCGCAATCGCATACCGCGAGCCCGCCCTCGCGCTCGAAGGCCTGCTCGGGATGCCGGCCCGCAAGCTGCCCGAAATCCTCGAGGTGGCAGGGTGCGCCCGCGTCGTCGCGATCGAGTCGCCTCGCGGCGAGCAGCGGCGTCGGCAGCCACAGGAGCTGTGCCTCTGCGCCCGGCAGGCCGAGGCCCTGCGCGATGCGTCTGATCAGCGCCTCGTTCTCGACGGCTTCGTCCAGCCCGGGACGCCCGAGGCGGGCGAGCCACGGGCGATCCTCGGCGAGCACGATGCGCCCGTCGGCGTAGGCACAGAAGAACTGGCCGGGATCGCCCGGCAACAACAAATCGAGCCCGGCGGGCAGCGTCTCGAAGTCGCCCGCGGGCAGGGCGCGGGCAAGACCTGCCAGCGCCGCGGCATCGAGCACCGACGGCTGCTCGGCCACCGCGCGCGGCGCCGTTCCCGCCTGGCTCAGGCGCAAGCCGCCGCGACAGTCCCGGCCGGCGATTCCGAGCAGCGCGTAGTCGTGACCGGGGGTGAGGCCCAACCGGCGTGCGAGCCGTGCGCAGGTCGGGACGTCGGGCAGCAGATGCCGAAACCAGGGGCGCCGATTCACGGCCGTCCCGTTCGCTTGGCTCAGCGGCGACCATGCCGGCAGCCGCGTCCCGGCCTGCTCGGCCGGGCGGAACAGCCAGACGTCCGGAGCAGCGCCGATCAGATGACCGAGCGGCTGCCCCTGGCACGCGACTTCAAGCGGGGCGAGGGTCTGGGAAGTCATCGAGCGCGTCGGCAGGCGACCAGGTCCTGTGCTTGACGTCGAGGTCAAGGCCGAGGTGATGGAGCACGTGCACGGCGCGGCCGATTTCGAGCGTGGGCTTGCCATTTTCGAGCTCCGACACGAAACGCACGCCGACACCGCACAGCCCGGCCAGCTCGGTCTGCGTGAGGCCCAGCGCGCGGCGTTCGCGACGCGCGGCGCGTCCTAGCGCCGTCAATACCGTGGATACGTCCTTGCCCGCCGATCTGGCCATCGATTGAGCACCTGGAGTCGATGATGCCCGTTCGGGCGATTCATGTTCGAACGGGAGGTTAGCGCAGATTCGATCCTGGACAGGAGGATTTTCTCGATGCCGCACGCGAATCGAGCGCAGCCTGCGAGGAATGGCCGACCCTGCGGCGCCGAGCAAATGGCCAATGCTGAGAGGTAACGTGAAAGTCAGTGGATAGATCGCGTATGCGAACCAGTCAAGTCCAGGCCGCTGCAGCGCTGCTCGGAAGTTACACGAAGGGCGAATGCGTCGCGCGGATGCGAGCGCTCGAAAGATTTACGTTGACGTCAAGATCTTGTTGCGCCCGCTTGCCAGAGCCTTACCGAGCAGCAGCCAGCGGCCGATCCGCTCTCCCGCTCGCTCCAGATTGACGCGCGCGTCAAGCAATGCTTCGGCCAGCGACTGCGGGCCGGCGACCGCGGCTTCGAGCGCGGCGAAGCCGTGTCGGTAGAGATCGCGGGCGTCCCCGCTCAGTGCACCGCCGAGGCCGACGACGGGCACGCCGCGGGCCTGCGCCAGGCGGGCGACGCCGGCCGGCGTCTTGCCGAAGGCGGTCTGGGCATCGATGCGGCCCTCGCCCGTGATCACGAGATCCGCCCCGTCGAGCATCCGGTCCAGGCCGACCAGTTCCATGACGAGCTCGACCCCGGGCACGAGGCGGCCGCCGCAGAGTCCCATCAGCGCAGCGCCGAGACCGCCCGCCGCGCCGGCGCCCGGGCGCTTCATCACGCGGCGTCCGCTGCTGCTTTCGAGCAGACGACCGAAGTGCTGGAGGTGAGCATCGAGCAAAGTGATTTGAGCCGGGCTCGCGCCCTTCTGCGGGCCGAACACGGCCGACGCTCCGCGCGGCCCGCACAGCGGGTTGCGCACGTCGCAGGCGACGAGCAGCTCGACACCGGCGAGGAGCGTCGCGAGGTCCTCGAGCTCGATGCTCGCCACTGCCGCGAGGTCGCCTCCGCCCAGCGGTTTCGTCAGCACCCGTCCGCGTTCGTCGCGGAACACGGCGCCCAGTGCCTGCGCCATGCCCGCGCCGCAGTCGTTGGTCGCCGAGCCGCCGATGCCGACGACGATGCGCCGCGCCCCGCGCTCGACGGCGGCGCGGATCAACTGGCCGGTGCCGTAGCTCGTGGTCTTCAGCGGATTGCGGCGCGCGGGCGGGATCAGCGGCAGGCCCGAGGCGGCCGCCATCTCGATGACGGCGCTCCCATCGGGCAGCAGGCCGAACACGGCTGTCACCGCCTCGCCGAGCGGGCCGCGCACCGTGCGCCGGATGCGGCGGCCGCCGGTCGCGGCGACGACGGCCTCCACCGTGCCCTCCCCGCCGTCCGCCAGCGGTGCCCGGACACAGTCGACGCCGGGCAAGACGCGCTCGAGACCCTTCTCGATCGCCTTCGCGACCGCGGGGGCATCGAGGCTTTCCTTGAACGAATCGGGCGCGATGACGATCTTCATGGCGGCGGCGGAATGCTCGAGAAGTTTTCGCGGATGAGCTAAATGGCCGGGCGCAAATACACTGTTCGATAGCATATGCCCATGCAGGAAGCTCCTTCGTCACGCCCGCTGGCGCGGGCATGACGGCAAACGAACGCACGGTGGAGTGTATTTGCGCTCGGCCATTCAGTCGCGGACGGCCCGCTCGTTCGCTGTCGTCGACCGCCGCAGAGGCGGCGGATTCAGCGGTCGCGGATCCGCCCCTCGCCGTGCGCGGACGCCGGCGGCGCCCGATGCATGCGATCAGGCTCTGCGCAGGCGCGCTCGCGCGCCGCGCGCGTCGCGCAGCCCGGCGAGCGCGGTGCGCGCGCGGATCTGCGCATCGACCGGCAGCGTGCGCAGGAATTTCGTCTCGCCGCCGATCTGCACCGCGATCGCCTCGCCGTTCAGGTAGACGACGCGGTTGCCGAGCACTGCCGGCAGGCGCAGGCCGGGCACGACGATGCCGACGAGATTGCAGGGATCGACCGCATGCACGGCGACCCACTGCGGCGACTCCGCGCTGCGTCGGACGCGTCGCAAGGGCTCGAGCGCCTCGACGCTCGCGAACTGCTCCCCCGAGAAGCCGGCGACGAAGCGGCCGCCGCGTACTTCGCCGCGCGCCTCCAGGCGACGCAGCGCGCCGAGCAGATCGCGCCACGGCGGCACCCGCGACTCGCGCGCGAGCACCTGCCTGAACACCACGCCATAGCGTCGCAGCAGCACGCGCGCGATGGCCTCGAGCTGCTCGCCCGACGGCGTCACGGCGTACGCGCGCCGCACCTGCGACCAGCGTCCCGCCTCTTCCAGCGTCACGCCGAAGCGCCGCCGCACGCCGCCGGCGTGACGGCGCTTCGCGGCCGGCAGCATCAGCGCGCGCAGGCCGACGAAGCTGTCGGCCGTCACGTGCCCCAGCGCGACGAGCTCGGCGAGCAGCTGCTCGAGCTGCGTGCGCAGGAGGCCCAGTTCGCCGACGAGATCCTCGAAGAAGGATGCGCCGTGCGCGCGCAGATGATCGAGCACGCGCTGCGCGGAGGCGCTCGGTGCCGGCGGCGGCCGATCGGCGCCCGCGGTCCACAGCGCGAGCTCCGCGCGCGGCAGCACGCACAGCGGCGTCGCGCGCAGCGAGCCGACGTGACGGCCGGCCAGCGGCTCGCGCGGCTGCAGACGTGCCCAGGTCGCGACACCCGTCGCCAGCAGCTGATCGAGGTGCGACGGCAGGTAGTCGCCGATGCGCGCGGGCAGCAACGCCGCTTCCCAGCTCGCGGCCGGTGCCTCGACGCCGGACAGGAGCTCGATCACGCGCTTCGTCGCCGGCACGCCGTCGACCTGCGTGTCCTGCGCGAGGTAATGCCATTCGAGCAGGAAGCGCAGGTAGTCGGCCGCCGCGACGGGCTCGATTTCCGCACGCAGGCGGTTCAGGGTGTAGCGATGGATGCGCGCGAGCAGGCGCCGCTCGCACCATTCGGTCTCCCCCGCGCCCGGCGAGAAGCGCCCGCGCAGGATCGCGCCCTCGGCCTCGAGCGCGAGCAGCGCCGCGGCGAGCTCGCCGGCGGCGCCGGGGAGCAGGCGCTGCAGTGTGCGCGGCGTCACCGGTCCGCAGACGTCCAGGCGCCCGCGCAGCAGCGTGCGCAACGCGTCCTCGCGCGACGGCGCGGGACTCGCGTCCCGCCAATGTTCGAGACCCTCGCCGCGCAGCCGTTCGAGCGCCGGCCACAGCACGGCGGCCTCGCGATAGCGCTCGGTCGCCACCCAGATCGCGGGCCCGTCGGCCGTCACTCTCACTTCGCTCGCGCGGCCGGCGGCGAGCAGCTCCTCGCACCAGCGCGCCGCGGACGCATCGAGCTCCTGCGCAGCGACGAGGCCGACGACGAGCAGCGCGTCGTGCAGCTCCTCGGTCGAGACCGGCGCCGGCGCGACTTCGGCGCGCACGCGCGCAATGGCTTGCGGGTCCAGCGCGCCGAGGTTCGTCGCCGTCTCCGGATCCAGCCAGCGCCGGCTCTGCACCGCCTGCGTGCGGCGTTCCTCGAGCGGCGCGTCGTCGAGGAAGGCATAGGGATTCGCGTTCAGCACCGCG
>JBFWSI010000194.1:0-7071 GCA_050248455.1 Gammaproteobacteria bacterium
GTACAACCCCGCGTCCTTGTCGATGGCGGCGGCGCTGGCCGTGCGCACGCAGCGCATCCGCATCGGCACCTTCGTGCTGCTGCTGCCTTTCATCCACCCCGTGCGCGCCGCGGAGGACGCGATCCTTGCCGACATCCTCTCCAACGGCCGCTTCGATCTCGGTGTCGGCCAGGGCTATACGCACGAGGAGTTCGATGCCTTGTGCATGAACCGCGCGGAGCGCGGCCCGCGCTTGCAGGAAGGCGTCGAGCTGATCCGGCGCCTCTTCACGGAAGAGAAGGTCACCTTCAACGGCCGCTTCACGCAGACCAAGGACATGACCCTGATGCCGCGCGGCGTGCAGACGCCGCACATCCCGATCTGGATCGGCGCGCGCGGGCCGAAGGCGATCAAGCGCGCGGCGGAGATGGGCGCGCACCTGATGACGACGCTGGGACCGGATCCGGCGCCGCTGTATCTCGAGACGCTGAAGAGCCTCGGCAAGGATCCTGCGCAGTTCAAGATCGCGCAGCTGCGCATGGTCTATGTCGCGGACAACGACGATCTGGCCTGGGAGCAGGCCCAGCACCACCTGTGGCACGTATTCGGCTACTACGCCGAAGTGCTGAAGAAGGCCGCGGACGTCGAGGGCGACGAGCAGCCGATCCTCTGCGAGCGCGCGGAGGATATCCGGCATTCGCCGCTCGCCGAGTTCCTGTTCGTCGGCTCGCCGGACACCGTGGCGAAGAAGTTCGAGGCCTTCGTGCGCAACTTCCCGTGCACGGACTTCATCCTGTCGACGCACTTCGCGGGCATCGATCCGAAGCTCAGCACGCGCTCGATGGAGCTCTTCGCGAAGGAAATCATGCCGGCTCTCCGGTCCCGCTGAGGAGGCCTCCATGCGCATCGGCGTGCTCGTCCGCAACATGGGGCCGCAGTCCGCGCCCGAGGTGCTGCGCGCCTGCGCGCGGCGCGCAGAGGACGCAGGGCTCGCCGACCTGTGGGTCGTCGATCACCTCGCGATCCCGCCGGACGATGCGGAAGGCTCGAACGGCCGTTATCTCGATCCGCTGGCGAGCTTGGCCCACCTCGCCGGCGTGACGACGCGCATCGGCCTCGGCGTTGCGGTGCTGATCGCGCCCTACCGCCCGCCGCTGCCGACGGCGAAGTGGGTGGCGACGGTGCAGGAACTGAGCGGCGGACGCTTGGTATTGGGGCTGGGCGTCGGCTGGATGGAGGCCGAGTTCCGCGCGCTGGGCGTCGACCGCCGTCACCGCGGCCGCCTCACCGACGAACTGCTCGTCTTTCTCCACGACTGCTTCGCCAATGACGAAGTGACGGCCCACGGCCAGCGCTTCCTGTTCAGGCCGCGCCCACCGCGGCCGCCGTTCCTGCTCGGCGGCGCGGCGAAACACGCCTTCGATCGCATCGTCGCCCATGGCGACGGCTGGATGCCGATGACGCTGAAGCCGGAGGACCTGCGCGAGGACGTGGCCGAGCTGCGCGCCCGCTTCGCCGCCGCGAGCAAACCGACGCCGACCGTGATCCCGCTGGGCGCACTGCCGCTGGACGATCGTGCAGCGGCCCGCGAGCGCATCGCGCAGCTCGCCGCGCTCGGCGTCACCGGCCTCGTGCATGCGGCGCGCTACGAAGACGAGGCGGCGTTCGGGAAGATGGTGGAGCAGCTGGCGCTGCTGTGAGCAGCGCTTCGCAGCCCGGGTGGAGCGCGCAGCGCGTAACCCGGGAGTGGGCGGCTGTCGGTGCGCCGATCCGGATTCCGCGCCGCTGCGCGGAATCCGGGAGATGGGCTCACCACGTCTCTTTCATGATTGCGAAACAAGCAGGGTGACGCCATGTCGCGCCAAAAACCCGATCCGTCACCCGTTCCTCGAGCCAAATTCAAACCCGCAACTCGGTCTCAGGGCATCGGAGTCGCCCGCGTCCCCGCCCGCGCCGCTGGCGCACGTCTCGGCATGTTCTTGCCGCCGGGCGCGCCCATCAGCTCCTGCTTGCGCTGCGCGAGTTGCTCACCGAGGGACTTCAGATCCATGTCGGACTGACGCGCCTTGGCGAACATGCCGCCGCGCTTCTCCTCTTCCTTCACGTGATGCTTGATCATCTCGGACAGGACCTTGACCTTCGCATCGTAGTAATCGTCTTCCGGCCCGGATTTCTCGATGTCGGCGATGAGTCGCTTGGCGCCTTCGTGCTCCACTTCGGCTTCGTGATGGAGATCCTTGTCCCCGGTGGCCTCGATGAAGGCGGGATAGAACATCTCTTCTTCGATGCTCGTATGAATCTTCAAGGCCGTACAGATCCTGGCGGCGAGCTCGGTCTTCCGCGCATCCGAACGCGCTTTCTGAAATTGCTGGAACCAGTCCTCCACCTGGCGATGGTCGCTCTTCAGCAGCGCGATCGCGTCCTGCGTCGAGCGCTTGCCGGCCGGGGATCGCCTGCGTGCCGCCCGACCATTCCTCGCCGCCGGCTTCTTCGCCTTCGAATTGTTCATGCAGTCTCTCCCTGAAACTTGATGCGAACGCTGCACACGATCGGATAAAGCTTTGATCGCCGATATCGGCGCGCTGCGATGACGACGTAGGAAGGAAGCCGAAGGCGAGCGGGTCTTTATCGCATGCCGGAGCACACCGACTCCGGGCGCGAACCTCCTCGCTTCATGGCTTCACGGACTGTGCGACGGCGTTGAACGCAACGGGTCCGCCGGCGTCGTCGGGCTCCCCATTGAAGGCGCGGCAGGCGTCTTCCTTCCGTTCCGCCGCGCGCTGCTGCAGCTTCTGGAACTGCAGCCGGAACACCTCGAGCTCTTCGTCCGTGAGCTCCTCGACGTCGACGAACCTGTTGCGTGCGCCTTCGATGCTGCTGATCAACTCGTCCAGCTTCAGGTGCATGGCCTTCGCATCGCGGTTCT
Source organism: Gammaproteobacteria bacterium (assembly GCA_050248455.1). Taxonomy (GTDB): domain Bacteria; phylum Pseudomonadota; class Gammaproteobacteria. The sequence continues at coordinate 2,906 of JBFWSI010000194.1, forward strand.
GGGTGTTCTGGATGACGAATACCGCGAGATACGTGAACACCGTGGTGACCGTGTTCACGAGCAGCTGCCAGGTGTCGGAATAGCCGAACAGCGGGCCCATCACCAGCCAGACCAGGATCAGGAACAGGTTCGCGACGAAGGCGGCTGGCGAACCCAGTGCGTTGGCGCAGGCGCGCGCGAAGCGGCCGAATGCTTCACTGATCGAATTGAGCTTCATGACTCGTCTCCCGATGGATGCCGGACGGCGTCGACCGAATACTTCGGGGCTCAGCAGTTACGCCTTCGTAACGGCCCTTGGAATCGGCGCAAGCGGGATAGGTGCGTAGGAAAGGCGGATGCGGGCGGGAGCGGGCGAATTCAATTTTGCGATTCGGACGGCAAGCCGAGGTTACGGCACCTCGGAAAATAAATCCGTCGCCCTATCTGGCGGATCGCACGGCCGTTCGTGACTCCGGACAGCTTCAGCCGGATTCAACCGTCAGCTGCATATCGAGGCATGGACTTGCGGTTTGAAGCCATGCTGATATAGCCGAACGATGGAGGACGGAGTCAAAACGGTTACGCCATCGGATGGCGATGGCGCGTGCGTGGCCCGTATATACCCGTGCGGCGACCATCGGTGCAGGCCACCTCGCCAGATCAGGAACGCGGCTTCGTCGATCTCGATGAAGGCGCCTTCTGGAACATGTTCGAACTCCGTTCGAAATGTGATCTTGCCGCCGCCTCGCGCTGCGCGCTCGATATGAAGCTGCTTGTCTATTCGAGAGACCGGAATAAATGCAGACGCGGCAAGCTCGAGATTCACTCTGCACCAGAAAGCCTTGAATTCGTTGTATCGGGCTCTGCGACATTCCGCACAGGGGCGGTGACCTGCCGACAGGGCCGTAGCTTCATCGAGAAAAAAGAGCTCCGAGTAACTGCCGGCACTGAATACTTCGCGCTTTCTGTCCTTGAATTTCAGTTCGCAGACAATCCAGGATTTATGGCGCCAAGGCGCAATTATTCGCTTGTGCCCGTCGTGGAGAATGCCGCGATTACCCAGCCAGGCGCCGCGCGCGGCCACGGCATTCAGCTTGCCCCATGGGTCGACGCGATTTTGCAGGGTCATGAATGCTCAGCAACTAACGCCCAGTAAAAAATTCGGGACGGATTCATTTTCGATTCACCAGCCGCCCGAACGCCTGACGCGCCGGTGCATGGTCGACGAAAAATGAAGAGCCCGGGTTCCGCTTTCGCTGCACCCGGGCTACGAAGATTACGAAGAGCGATGCTTCAGACGATCCCCGCCTCTTTCAGCCTCGCCAGCTCCGCGTCATCCAAGCCCAGCGCTCCCAACACCTCCGCGTTGTCCGCACCCAGCGGCCGCGCGCCGTGCCGCACGCGGGTCGGCGTGCGCGAGAACTTCGCGGCGGGGCCCGTGAGCGGGAGCTCCTGGCCGTTGCTGAGCACGGTCGGCTGCAGCATGTCGCGGGCGTGGACATGCGGCTCGCGTGCGGATTCGGCGTAGGTGTTGACGCGCGTGACGGCGAGGCCGGCTTCGGTCCAGGTGGCGACGACTTCGGCGGTCGTGCGCGTTGCGCACCAGTCGGCGACGAGGCTGTCGAATTCCTCGCGGCGCTGGAGGCGCTCCAGGCCCTTCGCATCGCCGACTTCCGGGCGGCCGACGATGCGCGCGAGCTGGCGCCAGTGGGAGTCGAGCAACACGCCGCCGTAGATGTTGCCGTCCGTGCACTGGTAGCGATTGACCGGTGCGGCGAGGCTGAACTGGTTGCCCCAGCGCGACAGCGGCAGGCCCAGCGCGCCGAACGTGAGATTGCCGTTGCTCTGGAACAGCAGCCCGTCGAGCAGCGCGACGTCGACGTGCTGGCCTTCGCCGGTGCGCGCACGATGCATCAGTGCGGCGAGCGCGCCCAGCGCGCCGTGCAGGCCGCCGAGATCGTCGCCGAGGAAGGTGGGCGCCTTCGTCGGGCCGCCGTCGGGCTCACCGTTCAGCGAGGACCAGCCGCTGAAGTTCTGCGCGATCGGGTCGTAGCCCGGCCGCGGCGACAGCGGGCCGAACTGACCGAAGCCGCTGACCGAGACGTAGACGATGTCGGGCTTCACGCGCGCGCAGTCGCGATAGCCGACGCCCCATTCGGCAAGCGTGCCGGGCTTGAAGTTCTCGATGACGACGTCGGCCGTGCGGCACAGCGCGAGGAAGAGATCGCGTCCTTCGGGCCGGCGCAGATCGAGCGACACGCTCTTCTTGTTGCGGTTCACCGTCTCGTTGAATATCGACAACGTCGTGTCCGGCACGAAGGGCGGCACGCGCCGCGCGATCTCACCTTCCGGTTGCTCGACCTTGATGTCGGTCGCGCCGAAGTCCGCGAGCACGCAGCCCGCCATCGGCCCGGCCCAGGTCGTCGTCGCCTCGAGCACGACGATGCCGGCGAGCGGCCCGCTCAGATCGCGACGGGCGTCGGCGTAGAAGTCCGCGCGCTCCATGCCGGCCTCAGGCGCGCTGCACGAATTCGACGGTATTGCCGTCCGGATCGCGCACCATCGCGATGGTGACACCCGGCATCAGCTCCTGCTTCGGGATCTCGAAGGGCACGCCGGCCGCTTCGCAGGCCGCGCAGACTTCGTCGATGTTCGAGACCTGGAAGGTGAGATAGCGGAAGCCGAGCTGGCCCATCAACCCGCTCGGGCCCGTCGCCGGCACCACTTTCGGATCGACCAGCTTCACGAAGCTGTCGCCGAAGCCGAGCCGATGCATGTGGCCGAAGGGCAGCGGCAGCTCGCCGATCTTCGTCAGGCCCAGGAGGTCCTGGTAGAACGCCAGGCTCTTCTTGATGTCGGCGACGACGATGCCGATGTCGATGCAGGCTTTCGCGGGTTTCATGCCCATGGAATGTCCTTCCGCCAAGATGGATCAGGGAGCGAGGTGTGCGACGAACCAGTCGCGGGCGGCGCCCGCGGCCGTGTCGAATGATGTCGTATACGGATCGTAATGACCACCGGCGATCGTCACGAGCTTCTTCGGCGCCTGCGCGCGATCGAAAGCCCGGACCTGGCCGGCGTAGGGCGTCTGCGTGTCGCCGTTCGCGAGGATCATCAGGAGCGGCGTCGGCGCGATGCGCGCGACGAGCTGCCCGGGCTCGTAGCTCGCGATCAGCTCGAGGCTGCGCTGCGTGATTCGGTTCGGGTAGGTTTCCTCGGCGCCGATCGCGACGACCCAGTCCCAGGTCTGATCGCCCGGCCGCGCGGGCTTCGTGGTGCGCGGTGCCTCGCCGCGATAGCGCGCGTCGCGGTCCTCCGCGAAGCGCTGCTGCATGCCGTCCCAGTTCGCCTCGCCGATCCAGCTGCGCAGGGTCGCGTAGCCGTCGACCAGTGGCACCTGGGACACGACACAGCGCACGCGCCGGTCGAGGGCCGCGACGACCAGCGCATGGCCGCCGGCATAGCTCGTGCCCCACAGGCCGATGCGCGCGGGATCGATGCCGGGCAGGCCGCGTACGTGGCTGATGGCGTCGCGCATGTCGGCGACCTGCTGCCAGGGATCGATCTCGTAGCGCGGCTCGCCGCCGCTCGCGCCGAAGTTGCGATGCTCGTAGACGAGGCAGGCGAGGCCGGCCGCGCGAAAGACCTCGGCGTAATCGATCAATCCCATCGCCATCACGGCGGAGAAGCCGTGGCTGAGGATCACCAATGGATGCGGGCCGCTGCCCGTCGGGCGCAGCAGGCTGCCGGCGAGCGTGACGCCGTTGGCCTCGAACCGGATCTCTTCCCGCATGCGCGGCCCTCCTCTCGCAGGGCGGTATACTCTGGCCGCGGCGCCACAAGCAAGGCGCCCGGCCGTGCGCATCGCGACGGTCCTTCGATTGAGACGAGCGGAATCGTCTGTTTACAATCGAGCGTCGAGCAAGCTCGAGAGGCCTCGGCCGCGCAGCGCGAGCCGCCGTCGAGCGGGTCGTCGCGTGCCGTCCCCAGCATGTCCTGCAGAGAGCCTGTCATGAGCGATTTCCTGAACGACTACAACCGCCAGAAGACGCTCGGCGACGCGGCCGGACCGCCGAGCTCGCTGGGCGCCTGGACCGCGAAGGCGGAAATGGATGCACAGCAGAGACTGCAGCAGCAGTCTTCATCGCCGGGCGGTTGCGGCATCGACGTCTCGGTACGCAAGGCGA
>JBFWSI010000195.1:0-7070 GCA_050248455.1 Gammaproteobacteria bacterium
TTCCGATCTCCGTTCGCAGCGACGCCGGCGCGCGCACGTGCGCGCGCCATCGGCTATCTGCCGCAGGATCCGGAAGTCGCCTGGCCGCTGTCGACGCGCGAGCTCGTCGCGCTCGGCCGGCTGCCATACGGCGAGGGCGCCGACGACGAGGCGAAGATCGCGCAGGCGCTGGCCGCGCTCGGGCTCACGTCGCTGGCCGCGCGCGACGCGCTGAGTCTCTCGGGCGGCGAGCGCATGCGCGCACATCTGGCGCGTCTCGCCGCCGGCACGCATCGCGTGCTGCTGATCGACGAACCGACCGCTTCGCTCGATCCCGGCTACCAGATCGAGGTGCTCGGCTACTTGCAGCAGCTGGCGCGCGACGGCGCGGCGGTGCTGATCGTGCTGCACGACCTGCCGCTCGCCGCGCGCTACTGCGACGAGCTGCTGGTGCTCGCCGAGGGCCGTGCGGTCGCGCATGGAGCGCCGGCCCGCGTGCTCGACGACGCGCTGCTGGCCGCGGTCTTCGGCGTGCGCGGCATCCGCACGACGCTCGATGGCGCGCGCGCGCTGGTCGGCATAGGCGCGACGGCGACCGCCTCCCCGTCGCAGGAGATCTCCCGATGAATGCCGCGCGCGTGAGCCGTATCGTGAGCCTGCTGCCGAGCGCGACGGAGATAGTCTGCGCGCTGGGCCTGCGCGAAGCCCTGGTCGGGGTTTCGCACGAGTGTGATTTCCCCGCCGGCGTCGGCAGCCTGCCGCGCGTCACGCGCACGCGCATCGCGCACGCGGCGACGAGCCGCGAGATCGACGGCCAGGTGCGCCGCGCGCTCGCCGCGGCCCAGGCGCTCTACAGCCTGGATCCGGAGGCGCTGGTGCCGCTCGCGCCGGAGCTGCTGGTGACGCAGTCGCTGTGCGAGGTCTGCGCCGTCGGCCCGGACGAGGTCGAGGCGGCGCTGTGCCGCCTGCCCGGTGCGCCGCGCCTGTTCACTCTGCAGCCCGAGCGTCTCGCCGACATCCTCGCCGGCATCCGCGCGCTCGCCGCCGCGGCCGGCGTGCCGCAGATGGGCGAGTCCGTCGTCGCCGCGCTCGCCGCGCGCATCGATGCCGTGCAGGCACGCAGCGCCGCGCTGCCGCTTGCCGCGCGACCGCGCGTCGCGCTCGTCGAGTGGCTGGATCCCCTGTTCGGCGCCGGCCACTGGAATCCGGAGCTCGTCGAGGCGGCAGGCGGGGTGCCGCTCCACGGCCGCAGCGGCGCGCCGTCGACCACGCTCGCCTGGGACGACTTCCGCGCCCACGATCCGGACGTGCTCTTCATCGCCTGCTGCGGCTTCGACGTCGCGCGCACGCTCGCCGATCTGCCGCTCGCGCGCGCCCTGCCCGGCTGGCCGGCGCTGCGGGCGGTGCGCGCCGGGCGCGTCTACGTCAGCGACGGCAATGCCTACTTCAACCGCCCGGGTCCGCGCATCGTCGACAGCCTCGAGATCCTCGCCCATGCGCTGCATCCGGAGCGCCATCCGCTGCCGGCCGGTCTGCCCGCGGCGATCCGCGTCTGAGGCGGCGCGCCGGCGGCGCCGCGCTTGCGCCATGTCTAAGGTTATGCCGCATTCGACTAATCCGGCGCCGAGGGGCGGCGGATAATGCATGCATCGAATCTTCTGACGGATGCGGACACCGATGAGCACCCTGGTCGCGAACACGGCAAGACTCTTTGCGGACGACTCCCTGCAAGCACTGCGTCAGACGTCCTTCGCCGGCGTCGAGCCGCAGGACATCGTGCGCCGCGCGCTCGCCGTCGCGCGCAATCCGGTGGTGTCGACCAATTTCCGGCCGCGCTCCGCGGCTTTTCTGCATCTCGTCACGCGCATCGCACCGGACATCCCGGTGCTGTGGGTCGACACCGGCTACAACACGCCGGCGACCTACCGCTTCGCCGAGGAGCTCACGCGCAAGCTCGATCTGAACCTCAAGGTGTACTCGCCGCTAGTCACCAGCGCGCGCCGCGGCGCCGTGCTCGGCGGCGTGCCTGCGCTCGAGGATCCCGCGCACGGCGCCTTCACGCAGGAAGTGAAGCTCGAACCCTTCGAACGCGCGCTGCGCGAGCATGCCCCGGACCTGTGGCTGACGGGCATTCGCGGCGAACAGACCGAATTCCGCCGCTCGCTGGGCGTCGTCTCCAAGGGCCCGCTGGGCACGCTGCGCGTCGCGCCGATCTTCGCGTGGAGCGCGATCGATCTCGAGGACTACCTCTACGAGCACGGCCTGCCGGACAACGACGACTACGTCGATCCGACCAAGGGCCGCGACAACCGCGAGTGCGGCCTGCAGAACATGGGCTCCGGGATCTGAGCGCCTGCGCACCCTGAGATTCAGGAATTACGCCGACTTGACCGGAATCTTGCCGATCTTCGCCTGCCATTCGGCCGGTCCCGTCTTGTGCACCGACACGCCCTGGCTGTCGACGGCGACCGTCACGGGCATGTCCTCGACGACGAACTCGTAGACCGCTTCCATGCCGAGATCCTCGAAGGCGACGACGCGCGCCTGGCGGATCGCCTTGGACACGAGATAGGCCGCGCCGCCGACCGCCATCAGGTACACCGCGCGATGCTGCCTGATCGCCTCGATCGCGACAGGCCCGCGCTCGGCCTTGCCGATCATGCCGAGCAGGCCCGTCTTCTCGAGCATCATGTCGGTGAACTTGTCCATGCGCGTCGCGGTGGTCGGGCCGGCCGGGCCGACGACTTCGTCGCGCACGGGATCGACCGGCCCGACGTAGTAGATGAAGCGGCCCCTGAAGTCGACGCCCGACGGCAGTGATTCGCCGCGCGCGAGGATGTCCTGGATACGCTTGTGGGCAGCGTCGCGGCCGGTCAGCATCGCGCCGGACAGCAGCAGCGTTTCGCCCGGCTTCCAGGTCTGCACCTCCGCGGCAGTCACGGTATCGAGATTCACGCGCCGCGCGCTCGCGCCGGCGGACCAGGTGATCGACGGCCAGTCCTCGAGCTTCGGCGCCGGCAGGTGGGCCGCCCCGCTGCCGTCGAGCACGAAGTGCGCGTGGCGCGTCGCCGCGCAGTTCGGGATCATCGCGACGGGCTTCGACGCCGCATGCGTCGGGTAGTCGAGGATCTTGACGTCGAGCACCGTGGTGAGACCGCCCAGGCCCTGCGCACCGATGCCGAGCGCGTTGACCTTCTCGTAGAGCTCCACGCGCAGCTCTTCGATCGGCGTGCGCGGGCCGCGCGCGATCACCTCCTGGATATCGATCGGATCCATCAGCGCTTCCTTCGCGAGCAGCATCGCCTTCTCGGCGGTACCGCCGATGCCGATCCCGAGCATGCCCGGCGGGCACCAGCCCGCGCCCATCAGCGGCACGGTGTTCAGCACCCAGTCGACGATCGAGTCCGAGGGGTTCAGCATCACGAACTTCGACTTGTTCTCCGAGCCGCCGCCTTTCGCGGCGACCGTGATCTCGACCTCGTCGCCCGGCACCAGCGCGGTGTGGATCACGGCCGGCGTGTTGTCCCTGGTGTTCGCGCGCTTGCCGGCCGGATCGCTGACGATCGAGGCCCGGAGCTTGTTGTCGGGATGGTTGTAGGCGCGGCGCACGCCCTCGTCGATCATCTCCTCGAGCGACAGGCGCGCGTCCCAGCGCACGTTCATGCCGATCTTGCAGAACACCGTCACGATGCCGGTGTCCTGGCAGATCGGGCGATGCCCTTCGGCGCACATGCGCGAATTGATCAGGATCTGCGCGATCGCGTCGCGCGCCGCCGGCGAGGCCTCGCGCTCGTAGGCGGCGGCGAGGTTCTTGATGTAATCGACGGGGTGGTAGTACGAGATGTACTGCAGCGCATCGGCGACGCTCTGGATGAGGTCGTCCTGGCGGATGGTGGTCACGGTGTTCTCCTCAATCGAACGAGTGCGTCACTGCGCGAGTTCCGGCCGGTTGCGGAACTGCTCCAGTGCCTCGGGGTTCGCAATCGCCTCGGCGTTCTTGATCGCCTGGCCGTGGACGACGTCGCGGATCGCGAGCTCGGTCAGCTTGCCGGAACGCGTGCGCGGGATGTCGCTCACCTGCACGATGCGTGCAGGCACGTGCCGCGGGCTCGCGCCGCTCCTGATCTGCTGGCGCAGCCGCGCTTCGAGCGCGGCATCGAGCGTGACGCCGGCGGCGAGCACGACGAACAGCACGACGCGCACGTCGCCGTCCCAGTCCTGGCCGATCGCGACGCTCTCGACGACTTCCGGCAGCTTCTCGACCTGGCGGTAGATCTCGGCGGTGCCGATGCGCACGCCGCCCGGGTTCAGCGTCGCGTCCGAGCGCCCGTAGATCACGAAGCCGCCGTGCGGCGTGATCTCGGCGAAGTCGCCGTGGGCCCAGACGTTCGGGAAGCGCTCGAAGTAGGCCGCGCGGTACTTGCGATCGCCCTCGTCGCCCCAGAAGCCGAGCGGCATCGACGGAAACGCGCGCGTGCAGACCAGCTCGCCCTTCTCGCCCGTGACGGAGCGGCCGTCGGCGTCGAACACCTCGGTCGCCATGCCGAGGCCGGCGGCCTGCAGCTCGCCGCGATGGACGGGCCCGTTCGGATTGCCGCCGACGAAGCAGGAGATGATGTCCGTGCCGCCCGACACCGAGCTGAGGCAGACGTCCTGCTTGACGTGGCGGTAGACGTAGTCGAAGCCTTCGGGCAGCAGCACCGAGCCCGTCGACAGCACCGTGCGCAGCGCCGGAAAGGCGTAGCGCTCGTTCGGCCGCACTTCGAACTTCTCGATGCCCTGGATGAACTTCGCGGACACGCCGAGCTGCGTGAAGCGCTCGGCCGCGCAGTAGTCGAACAGCGTGTAGCCGTCGGGATGGAAGGGCGAGCCGTCGTAGAGCATCAACGTCGCCTGCGAGGCGAGCGCCGACACCAGCCAGTTCCACATCATCCAGCCGCAGGTCGTGAAATAGAACAGGCGATCGCCCGGTTTCACGTCCGCCTGCAGCCGGTGTTCCTTCAGGTGCTGCAGCAGCGTGCCGCCGGCGCCGTGCACGATGCACTTCGGCTTGCCGGTCGTGCCGCTCGAATAGAGGATGTACAGCGGATGATTGAACGGCAGGCGCACGAACGGGATGTCCGCGCTCGTCGGCCTGCGCTCGAAGTCCGCGAGCGGCGTGCCGCCCGGCACCGCGCCGCAGCCGGTGAAGGGCACGACGACGAGCGCGCGCACGCTGGGCAGCGCGGCGCGGATGTCGGCGAGCTTCGTCCGGATGTCGTTGAGCTTGCCGGCATAGTGATAGCCGTCGACGGCGACGAGCACGGTCGGCGCGATCTGATCGAAGCGATCGAGGATGCCCTGCGTGCCGAAGTCCGGCGAACAGGACGACCAAGTCGCGCCCAGCGCGGTCGTCGCGAGCATGCAGACGACGGCCTCCGGGATGTTCGGCAGGATCGCGGCGACGCGATCGCCGGGCTGCACGCCGGCCGCGCGCAGGCCTTCGACGACGCGGTGCACGTGGACATACAGCTCGGCCCAGGTCAAACGCGTGACGCGGCCCTGCTCGTCGCGAAACACGATCGCCTCGGCCTCGTCGCGCCGGCGCAGCAGGTTCTCGGCGAAGTTCAGCGTCGAATCCGGAAAGAAGCGTGCGCCCGGCATCTCGCCGTCGCGCTCGACGACGGTCTCGCCGCGCGTGCCGACGACGCCGCAGAAATCCCACAGCAGGGTCCAGAACTGATCGCGACGATCGATCGACCAGCGATGCAGCGCGGCGTGGTCCGGCTGGCGGAGAGCGTAGGTGCGTTCGGCGGCTGCGGTGAAGCGGGTGAGCAGGGTGTCGGCGACGCGCGCGGGCGTCGGCTGCCACATCAATGTCATCAGGTGTCCTCGGGATGGCGATCGGGATGCGCCGCCTGGAAGGCCGGCAGCGCGAGGCAGGCCTCCTCGACTTCGCACAGGCGCGGGAAGTCGTCGAGCGCGAGCGCGAAGCGGCGCGCGCTGTGCAGCAGCGGCACGAGGCAGACGTCGGCGATGCTCACGGCGTTGCCGACACAGTAGCGGCCGCCGCTCTCCGCGGTCAGCCACAGTTCGAGCGCGTCGAGACCTTCGAGCAGCCAGTGGCGATACCACAGGCTGCGGTTCAGATCCGCGGTGCCGAGCACCGAGCGCAGATAGCTCAGGACGCGCAGGTTGGTCAGCGCCTGGATGTCGCCGACGATGATCTGGGCAAGCTGGCGCGCGCGCGCGCGCTGCCGCGGATCGCTGGGCAGCAGCGGCGGCGTGCGGTGACAGTCGTCGAGGTATTCGATGATCGCGAGCGACTGCGTGAGCACGAAGTCGTCGTCGATCAGGCTCGGCAGCATGCCCTGCGGATTGATCGCGCGGTATTCCGGCAGCAGCTGCTGGCCGCCGCCCCGCGACAGCGACAGCGGAATCGAGCGATACGGCAGGCCCTTCAGGGCGAGCGCGATCCGTACGCGATAGGCGGATGCGGAACGATTCGAGTCGTAGAGTTCCATGCGCGCGCTGCTCCCCGGAAAGCCGGAATTCGCTGAACGATGAAGCGCTGGACGAGCCTGTCCCGGACTCGTCCAGAGTCGGCCATCCATGACTCCGCCTCTCCGCAGAGTGTCCGAAATTACAGTCCTGCTGCCCACGTGCCGACATCGTCACGACAGGGCCGTTCGGCCCGGCATGACGCTCGTCACGTGGGCGCCGGCAGACGGCGTTCCGACGAGTCGCGCCGCCCTCTCCGGGGCAGCTGCGGCGGAGCGCCAAGCATAAGGGAAAGTCTGCCAAAGGCAGAGTTTCCGCGGGCCCTGGACGGCCCGCTCGCGACTCGAGTGCCAGGCCTCGAGTCGCGGAGGCGAGTCCGAACGCGTCCGGGACGGATTCGTTCTGTGCATCCCGGAACATCGGGACGCCGGATCCCGGCGCGGCGCGCGCGGGGAAACGGCCATCCGCTGAAGGAAAACGGCGTCGCGCGCGCTGCACGCGGTGCCCCAGGACACGGTGAGGCTGCAGATGGATTACAAGCTCGACAACTGGCTCGATCGACGACGGTCGCCGCGCATGCCACGCGCGACGCTGGGACGCCGCCTCACGGC